>NZ_JBWKCA010000030.1:0-77600 GCF_056436715.1 Streptomyces sp. NPDC043176 | reverse complement strand
GCGAAGCGCAGCCAGCGGGCCTCGGAGGCGAAGCCGAGCACGGCCTGCATCACCGCGAGCGTCAACAGCTCGGCATCCGTCAGCCTCGGCGGACGGCCTGTCCGCCGCGTTCCTGCCAGAGAGTCATCGATCTTCACGTACAGTGCAGTCGCGAGGGTCTCGAGGTTTGTCGTCACACACGAACCAACGAGGCCCTCGTTTCATGCGCCCGAAGACTTCGGACTTACTCGTCTAGGGCCCAGGGGCCACCGGGGCCACCGGGGCCACCGGCGGGTACGAGTCGGCCGCAGAGGCCGCCGACGAGACCCGGCCGGCCGCCGGCGAGGTCCCCGTCACCGCCGAGGTTTCCGGCACCGGCGAGGTCCCCGTCACCGCCGAGGTTTCCGGCACCGCCGAGGCCCTCACCACCGAGGCCGTCACCCCGAGGCCGCCGGCGCCTGGCGCGCCGCCCGCCCGCGACCTGTGCCCGTACTCCCCCGTTCGTTCCTCTCACGAAAGGCCCTGCCCCGATGCGGAGTTACCACCTGTCACACAGCGGCGCCGGACTGGCCGGTCTCACCGTCCGCGCGCACGACGTCCCCGTTCCCGGCCCGGGTCAGGCGGTGGTGGCGGTGCGCGCGACCTCCCTGAGCTACCGCGAACTCATGGTGCTCGACGGGAGTTACGTGCTGCCGGTGAAGCCGGACGTGATCCCCGTCTCCGACGGCGCGGGCGAGGTGGTCGCCCTCGGCCCCGGTGCCGAGGGCGCCGCCGTCGGCGACCGCGTGATGGCCACGCTCTTCCCGACCTGGCAGGACGGGCCGTTCGGCGTCGAGCACCTCGCCCAGCGCGGCGGCTCCCTCGACGGCATGCTCACCGAACTCGCCGTCGTCGAGGCGGACTCGCTCGTCCCCGTACCCGCCCACCTCTCGTACGAGGAGGCCGCGACGCTGCCGTGCGTGGCGGTCACCGCCTGGAACGCGCTCACCGGCGACGCGGCGGGCGTCCGGCCCGGCGACACGGTCGTGGTGCAGGGATCCGGCGGCGTCTCGCTGTTCGCCCTCGGGTTCGCCAAGGCCCTCGGCGCCCGCGTGATCGCCACCACCGGCGGCCCCGGCAAGGCCGTGCGCCTGCGCGGACTCGGCGCCGACGAGGTGATCGACTACCGGGCGACCCCGGACTGGGCCGCCGAGGTCCGTCGGCTCACCGCCGGGCGGGGCGCCGACCGGGTCGTCGACGTCGCCGGGCTCCTCAAGGACTCCGTCCGCGCCGTCGCCCTCGCCGGCACAGTCGCCTGCGTCGGCTTCGTCGGCCGGACCCCCGAACCGCTCGACCCCCGCGCCCTCTTCGCCTCCGGCGCCACCGTGCGGGCGGTGGCCGTCGGCAGCCGCGCCCAGTTCACCGCCATGAACGACGTGATCGCGGAGCACGGCCTGCGACCCGTCGTCGACCGCGTCTTCCCCTTCGAGGACGCGCCCGAGGCGTACGCGTACTACGCCGGCGGCACGTCCTTCGGGAAGGTCGTCATCCGGGGGGCGGGGAGCGGGGTCGGCGGCGGCTGAGGAGGCCGCGACCGCACCCGGGCCGGTCAGCCGAAGTCGGGGATGGGATGGTCGGGGGCGAGGGCGGCGGCGATGCGCCGGGCGATCGTGTGCGCGCTGTGTCCGGCGGCGGCGTCAGGGCCGTTCGTGGTGGAGACCGCGATGGACAGGCGCTCGGACGGCAGGTAGGCCTGGGAGGCGGAGTAGCCGAAGAACAGAGGGTGCTGGGAGACCCAGTCGCCCAGGACGAGCAGGCCCATGCCGTAGTGGGTGGCCTCGGTCTGGGCGAGGCAGACCGTCGCCGGGCATGTGCGGGTGGGGTGGCCGAGCCCGACCGTTCCCGGGTTCAGCAGCTCCCGGTAGGACTCCGGGGAGAGCAGCCGGCCCGAGCCGATGCCGCCCGCCGAGCGGGCCAGGTCGCAGATGTCGGTGGTCTCCACCGCGCCCGGGGCGGTGGTCCACGAGGGGTTCCAGTACGTGGACTCCTCGTACGTGCCCCGGTCGGCGGTGAAGGCGTGCAGGGCGGGTTCGGGGATGTCGGGGGTGAAGCCGTTGCGGGTCTCGCGCAGTCCGAGCGGACGCAGGACCTGCTCCTCCAGGAGGACGTCGAGGCGGGTGCCGGTGATCTTCTCCAGGGCGGCGCCGAGGAGGACGAAGTTCGCGTGCGAGTAGCTCCAGTTGGTGCCCGGCTCGTACCACCGCTCCTGCCCGGTGGAGAGGGCCACCAGCTCCTCGGCCGTCCACTGGCGGTACGGGTCGGCGACGACGGCCTGCTGGAACGCGGGGAGGCGGACGTAGTCGACCAGACCGGTGGTGGAGGCGGCCAGCATGCGCAGGGTGATCCGCTCGCCGTCCGGCAGGTGGGGCAGCCAGCGGGCCACGGGGTCGTCGAGACCGACCACGCCCTGGTCGACGAGGCGCAGCAGCGCGGTGCCCATGTAGCTGATCGCGATGTTGCCGTTCCGGAAGTGCATGGCCGGGGTGGCCGGCACACCGGTCATCGACTCGCCCAGCGCGGTGGTGACGACCTCGCGGCCGTCGACGGTGACCCGCACGATGACCGACTTCAGGCCCATCTCGGTCCGGGCCCGCTCGGCGATCCGCCGGACGTCACGGGCCGGACCGTGATCGGGGACCCGCGAGGCGACGCAGGGCCGCCGATGGCCCGCCTCGGCCGGCGGCGTGCCGGCGGCCTCCACGGGGGCGACGAGGGCGCCGAGGGTGAGCAGCGCGGTGAGCGCGGCGAGGCGCGTCCGGGGCGAGGTGCGGGCTGGGCTCATGGTCGGAGTATCGGCCGGGCCCTCCCCCGCGGCGGGCGGGGCGGCCCCCGACCCGCGTGAACATCACCCGTCAGGCCCGTCCCCTCGCAGCCGGTACGTCCGTGCGGGTCGCGCTCCCCCCGACGCTCCGGTCGCACGATCTGTTCATACGTCAGAAGGCAACCGGTGTGTGCCCTTTGCCGTCCTCCGGTGACGAAAGGGGCAGCAGGGAAGCGGGGGGCGCCAGGGAACCGGGGCCCCACGGCACGTCGAAGCCGCTCCCCGGCGCCCGGACACGACCGATCGTGAGGAAGACCGCTTTGATACGTGTCACACGCGCCGCGGCCACCGCCGCGGCGTTACTCGCGCTGGCGGCGGTGTCGCCCGGCCCGGTGTACGCCGGGCAGCCGGGCCCCGCTGAACCGCCGGCGGCGTCGCCCGGGAGCCGGTACGGAGACGCCGAACTCCCCGGTGGCTGGACGGTCACCGGATCCGGCGCGGGCAGGCAGCTGGTCTGGACGTCACCCGAGCCCGTACCGATGGGCGACGCCCGGGTCGAGTTCCACGCGGACGACCGGCTCCTGGGCCGCCCGGTTCCCGGGGCCGACGGCCGCACCTTCCGGTTGGCCCTCGGGGCCACCCGCCTCGACGAGGGGACCCTGCTGTCGGTGACGGCCGGCGGGCGGCGGCTGGACGAGGCCGGGCAGGCCGGCGCGGCGCGCGCCCTTCCCGCCGCCCCCGCCGCCCTGCCCGAGGCGCCGCTTCCGGCCAACGCGGTCGACCCCGGGACGCCCGGGCGCTACCGGACCGTCAGCGGTTCGTACGACCTCGCCCCCGTACGCCTGCCGGGATACCCGGAGCCGATCGAGATGCGTGCCGTCGTGGTGGGGCCCGCCGGCGCGCCGGGCAAGCGGCCCGTGGCACTCTTCCTGCACGGCCGTCACGCGACCTGCTACGTCCCGGGCACCGACGAGATGAACGGCGCGTGGCCCTGCGCCGGGGGATCGACGCCGCTACCGAGCCACGAGGGGTACCTGCGCGCACAGCGGCTCCTGGCCTCGCAGGGCTACGTCACGTTCTCCATATCCGCCAACGGCGTCAACGGACAGGACTTCCGCGTCGAGGACGCCGGCGCTCAGGCCCGCTCGTCCCTGGTGCGCCTGCACCTGGCGCGCTGGGCCGGCTGGTCCGCGCACCGCGCCACCGCCCCGGCGGCCGTGCGCGCCACCGCCCCCGCCGACCTCTCGCGCGTCCTGCTCGTCGGCCACTCGCGGGGCGGCGAGGGCGTCAACCGGGCCGCGGTCGACAGCCTCACCCCGCCGCCCGCCGACCAGGACGGCTACCGGGGACCCGTCCGGTGGACGATCCGCGGCACCGTCCCGATCGGCCCCACGATCTTCGGCCGCAACCCGGCCCCCGACGTGCCGTCCATGACCGTCCTGCCGGGCTGCGACGGCGACGTGTCCGACCTCCAGGGCCAGAACCTCGTCGACGGCACCCGGGGCGTCAGCCGGGGTGCCGCCCTGCACAGCGCGGTGTACGTGGTCGGCGCCAACCACAACTACTTCAACAGCGAGTGGACGCCGGGGCAGGCCAAGGCCGCCGCCTTCGACGACTTCTCGTCCGACGACGGCACCGACCCCGTCTGCTCTCCCGGCACGGCGACCCGGCTCACCGCGGCCCAGCAGCAGGCCGCCGGCGCCACGTACATCGCGGCCGCCGCCCGGCTGTTCGTCGGCGGGGACGACCGGGTCCGGCCGCTCCTCGACGGCACCGGCCGCCGCGCGCCCTCGGCCGGTCCGGCCCGGGTCCTCACCCACGCGGTCGGCGGCCACCGCACGCCGGCCTTCCTGCCCGACTCCGGGGTCGCCGTCTCCGGCTCCGGCCGGCTGTGCGCGCAGGTCGACGCCGACGCCACCCGGTCCTGTCTCTCCCCCGAAACCGCCGGCCGGTCACCCCACTTCGCCTCGTGGGAGTCCGGCACCGAACCGGGCCGCGACGCCGTCGCCCTGGAGTGGGCGCACCCGGGACCGCGGGCCACGGTCCGCGCCGCGCGACCCGTCTCCCTGGCCGGTGCGGACGCCCTGGCCCTGCGGCTGATCGTGCCGCCCGGCAGCACCGGCACCACGCTGGACGTCGCCGTCACCGACTCCTCGGGCCGCCGCGCGGCCCTGGGCCGTACCCGCGTCGACGGACTGCCCGGCACCGAACGGACCGCCTCCTACTGGGCGCGCGAGGTCCGTGTCCCCCTGTCGGCCGCCGTCCGGTCCGGCCTGGACCCGAAGCGGATCACCGCCCTCGAACTGGCCCCCGGCGGCGGCTCCGGCCGCGCCTGGCTCATGGACGCCTGGGGCTGGCGCCCCGGTACCCCCGCGGCCCGGCCCGCCGCCCTCGCCCGGGTCGACGTCGGCCGCCTGACGGTGCGGGAAGGCGACTCCGGGATCCGTACCTACCGCGTGCCGGTCCGGGTCTCCGGACACGGCAGCGGCCAGGTCCGCCTCTTCGTGCCGCATCCGGAGACGGGGGAGGTCACCTCCCGCACGGTGACCGTGCGCCCGGGCCGCCATGACCTCGACATCCCGGTCGAGGTCACCGGCAACACCCGTTACGGCTACGACCTGCGGCACGACGCCTACGTCAAGGCCGTGCGCGGCACCGTCGTCGGCTCCCACCGGGGCGGCGTCACCGCCCTGAACGACGACGCCATGCCGGCCGTGACGCTCACCCCGGTCTCCGACGACGTCACCGAGGGCGCCCCGCTGGCCTGGCGCGTCTCCCTGTCCGCCGCGGCCGACGTCGACGTCTTCGGCGGGATCTCCTTCCTGCCCGTCACCGGTGGCGCCGAGCTCTCCACCGCCGACGTCGACCCCGCCTGGCTGGAGGAGCAGCTCGGCCACGTGCCCGACCCCGCCGTGTCCCTGTCCGAAGCCGGCGAGGGCGGCCTCGGACTCGGCGTCACCGTCCCCGCGGGGCGGACCGCCACGGAGATCGCCGTCCCGACCGTCCGGGACGACGCCGCAGAGCCGACGGAGTCCCTGCGCGCCGCCCTGACCACGTACGACGGCTCCTGGGAGCCCGTCCCCGGCCCCGAGTTCACGGGAACGGTGCGGGAGGCTCCGTGACCTGACCCGTCGGGCCGTTCCGGAGTGTTCCGCACCGGCCCCGACTGTGTGGCGCGCCCGTGTGGTCGCCGCCGTCGTGCCCTACCGGACGGTGGTCGGGTGCCCGGCCGTCGGGAGCGGCGGCCGGGCGAGGCGTACGAGCTCCAGCGCCTGCTCGGGGAACCAGTCGCCGGCGGCGGGGTCGACCGTGCCGCGCTCGGGGTCCTGGGGGCCGGCGGTGCCGCGCAGGCACAGGCCGTCCGACTCGCCGGGGATCTTGATCCAGAGCTTGGCGTCGTACAGCGGGTCGCCGGTGGCGGTCGTCGGCCGGTCGCCGAGGCCCCGGCCGGGCGGGTTGCACCAGTCCTGCGCGTCGGTGTACTTGCCGGGCGGCGGGGTCCACGGGCCGAGGCCGTTGCGGCTGGTGTCCGTGACGAAGTGCTTCCGCCGGGACGCGGGGGTGGTCACGTGTTCGGCGATCCACGCCTCGGCGTCGGCGCGGGGCCAGTACTGGTTCGGGCAGTCGGCGGCGTCGCCGCCGTCCTCCGCGTACCCGACGCAGGCGGAGATCAGCGTGCCGTACCAGTGACTGTCCGCCTCGGTGCGGTAGTTGGAGGCGTTGGTGAAGAAGCCGGTGGCGTCGCCCACCCCGGCCCGGATCAGGCGCGGCACGATCGAGCCGACGGTGTGCCAGCCGGGGTGTCCGGTGTCGAGGTAGACCTTGGTGCGGGCGAGCCGGCCCAGGGTGTCGACGGCGTAGCGGACCTCGGCGTAACGGGCGGCCGTCCTCGTGCCCTGCGCGTCGTCCTGGCCGCAGTCGGCGGGCAGCAGCGCGAGCGAATCGGGTTCGAGGACCACCATCGCCTCGTGGCCGGCTACGCCACGCGCCACCGCGTCCACCCACGCCTGGTACTCGGCCGTCGTCGACGCGCCTCCGCCCGAGTAATTGGAGCAGTCCCGGCCCGGCACGTTGTACAGGGCGAGCACGGGCACGGCGCCCTTGCGCGCCGCGTCCCGGACGACCGTCCGGGCCTGCCGCTCCACCTCGGCCGGCGCCTGGTCGCCGAACCAGACGGCCTGCGGCGTACGGACCATGGCGAGGATGCCGGCGGCGTCCGCGTACCGGCCGTCCCGCAGGAGGCCGACGGCCTGCCGGTACGCGTCGGGGTTGCCCTTCGGGGCGTAGAGGCGGCTCTCCCGCGGGCCGTGGGGCCCCACCGGTGCTTCCGCCCCGGCGGGTGGCGGCCCCGCCAGCAGGGCGGCGGCGAGGGCCAGGGGCAGCGCGAGCGCGCGGGCGGCGGTTCTGCGGCGCATGGGTGGAAGGACCTCCGTCGACGGCACGATCGGGACGGCTCCCGGTCCAGCATGGTGTGCGCGGACGAGGTGGGAGCGCTCCCATGAGACTTCCGGAGTCGGTGTCGTGCCGTCAAGAGGCTTGCACGGAACGAACGGTGGGGTGCGGCGATCGTCGGCGATCGACCGGCACCGGTCGGGACCGGGGCGACTTCGACCGTGCCGTGACCGTCAGCGCAGGGCACGGGCGACGTCGACGTGACCACGGCCTCCCGCGGCCCGTCGGTCACGGGGGCGCCGGGGGAAGCGCCGGCGGCGTCACCGCGACGGGGGCCGGTCCGGCAGGCGGAAGCCGTCGAACAGGTCGTCAAGGCCGCGCAGGGCGAGCCCGGTCGGGGTGGCGCGGACGGCGAGGTCGCGGGCTGCGACGGCGAGCGGATGGCGCAGGGCGCCCAGGCGGCCGACGCGGCGGGCGCGGCGGCGGACGGCGTCGGCGCGGTCGCGCCGGGCGGCGGTGTACGCGGCGAGGGCGGGCGCGAGGGCGTCCGGACCGTCGGCGCCGCCGCCGGCGGGCAGCAGGTGGGCGAGGACCACCGCGTCCTCGACGGCCTGGCAGCCGCCCTGGCCGAGGTTGGGGGCCATGGCGTGGGCGGCGTCGCCGAGCCAGGCGACGCGGCCGTGGTGGAGGCGCGGGAGCGGGGCGGGCAGCTCGTGGAGGTCGTGCCGCAGGACGTCCTCGGGGCCGAGGCGGTCGACGCGGTCGAGGAGGGCCGGGATCGGGTCGTGCCAGGAGCCGAAGCGGCGGCGGAGTTCGGCGCGGTGGTCGGCGGACGCGGCGCCGGCCGGCAGGACGGCGGTGGCGTACAGGTAGAACCGGCCGTCGGAGAGCGGGGTGATGCCGAACCGCTCGCCCCGCCCCCAGGTCTCGCTCATGGCCGGGACGCTCAGGTCCGGAGCTTCGACGAGCGCCCGCCAGGCGGTCTCGCCGAGGTAGCGCGGGCCGGGGTGGGCGGGGAAGTACGCGTGGCGCAGCGGGCTGTGGATCCCGTCGGCGGCGACGACCAGGTCGGCGGGAAGGTCCGGGCCGGCCTCCGTGCGCACGACCGGGCGGCCTTCCGCGTCGTCGACGGCCGTCACGGCGGTGCCGTAGCGGAGGGCCTCCGCCGGCAGGGCGGTCGCCAGCGCGACGGTGAGGGCCGGACGGGGGACGGCGATGGGGGGCGTCCCGTAGCGGGCCGCCAGGTCGGCGGTCGCGGTCCGGGTGAGCCATCGGCCGTCGGAGCGGCGCACCCCCATGGCGGCGGGGACGGCGGCGCCGGTGGTCCGCGTGACGTCGACGCCGATGGAGTGGAGGGCGCGCAGCGCGTTGGGAGCGAGGCCGATGCCGGCGCCGGTGACGGAGGGTTCGGCGGCCCGTTCGCAGACGGTGACGCTCCACCCCCGGCGGTGCAGTGCCACCGCGGCGGTGAGGCCGCCGATCCCCGCTCCGACCACGACCGCACGACGTCTCGACATGGAACCGCCCCTCCCCCGTGTCCGGGCACCGCGCCCACCGGGACGTTACTCCCGGCCGTATCCGAAGGCAGCGGCCGGGAGGGGGTGCCGGTCGGCCGGCGTGCGCCCGGCGTCCGGGGCGGACACCGTGCCGGCCGGAGGGGCACCGGCCGGCACGGTGTCCGACGTCCTGGCCGAGCACGTGCCCATGTCCGGGGCCGAGCGCGTGCCCGCGTCCGGGGCCGGGCGCATGTCCGAGCCCGGGGCCGGGCTCGTGCCGTCCGGCACGGTGCCCGACGTCCGGGCCGGGGGCGTGCCCGTGTCCGGCCCGGGCGCGCGCTCGGCTATGGGGTCAGAGCGCTCCGACGATGTCCTCGACGCGGTCCTTCGCGTCGCCGAAGAGCATGGAGGTGTTCTCCCTGAAGAAGAGCGGGTTCTGGACGCCCGCGTAGCCGGAGGCCATCGACCGCTTGAAGACGATGACCTTGGCGGCCTCCCACACGGTGAGGACGGGCATGCCGGCGAGGGGGCTGCTGGGGTCGTCCGCCCCGGCCGGGTTGACGGTGTCGTTGGCGCCGATGACGAGGACGACGTCGGTCTTCGCGAAGTCGTCGTTGATCTCGTCCATCTCGAGCACGATGTCGTACGGGACCTTGGCCTCGGCGAGGAGCACGTTCATGTGGCCGGGCAGGCGGCCGGCGACGGGGTGGATGCCGAACCGCACCTCGACGCCCTTCGCGCGGAGCTTGGAGGTGAGTTCCGCGACCGGGTACTGGGCCTGCGCGACGGCCATGCCGTAGCCGGGGGTGATGACCACCGACCGGGCGGAGCCGAGCAGTTCGGCGGCGCCCTGGGCGGTGATCTCCGTGTGCTCGCCGTAGTCGACGTCCGGGTCCGAGGGCGCCTCGATGCCGAAGCCGCCGGCGATCACGGAGACGAACGAGCGGTTCATCGCCTTGCACATGATGTAGGAGAGGTAGGCACCGGAGGAGCCGACGAGCGCGCCGGTGATGATCAGCAGGTCGTTGCCGAGGAGGAAGCCGGAGGCCGCGGCGGCCCAGCCGGAGTAGCTGTTCAGCATCGAGACCACGACGGGCATGTCGCCGCCGCCGATCGAGGCCACCAGGTGCCAGCCGAGCGCCAGCGCGACGACGGTCACGGCGATCAGCAGCCACAGCGCCGGCGCGATGACGAACCAGACGGTGAGGGCGACGAAGAGGCCGAGCGCGCCGAGGTTCAGGACGTTCTTCCCCGGCAGGACCAGCGGCCTGGAGTCGATGCGCGCCGAGAGCTTCAGGTTCGCGACGATCGAGCCGGTGAAGGTCACCGCGCCGATGAAGACGCCGATGAACACCTCGGCGTGGTGGATGCCCAGGGTGCCGAGCGCGTCCAGCGCGGCGGCCTCGGGCCCGTTGGGGTGGTGCTCGACGTTCAGGTAGCCGTTCCAGCTGACCAGGACGGCCGCGAGGCCGACGAAGGAGTGCAGCAGCGCGATCAGTTCGGGCATGCCCGTCATCTCGACGCCGCGGGCGCGCTGGATGCCGATCAGCGCGCCGACCAGCATCGCCAGACCCATCAGGCCCAGGCCCGCGGTGCTGACGTCGCCGTCCACGGCGAGCACGACGGACGCGACCAGGGCGACGCCCATGCCGAGCATGCCGAAGGCGTTGCCGAGTCGTGCCGACTCGTGCTTGGAGAGTCCTGCCAGCGCCAGGATGAACAGCAGCGCGGCAACGAGGTAGGCCGCTTGCGCGGCGAGGGTCGCGGACATGTCAGCTCCTGTTGAACATGGCGAGCATGCGACGCGTCACCGCGAAGCCGCCGAAGACGTTGATACTGGCCAGAAGGATCGCCACGAACGACAGCACCGTGACCGCGGTGCTCGAGTGCCCGATCTGCAGCAGCGCGCCGACCACGATGATCCCGGAGATCGCGTTCGTCACCGACATCAGCGGCGTGTGCAGGGCGTGGTGCACATGACCGATGACGTAGTAGCCGATCACGATGGCGAGCACGAAGACCGTCAGGTGGGGCAGCAGGGCGGCCGGCGCGAAACCGGCGGCGAGGAACAGCGCCAGCGCGGCGACCGCCACCCCGCCGAACCGCTGTGCCGGGGTCGTCGGCGCCTTCTTCGGCTTCGCCGGCTCCGGCGCGGCCGCGGGAGCGGCGGCCGGGGCGGCCGAGACCTGGACCGGCGGGGGCGGCCAGGCCGACTCGCCCGCGCGGACGACGGTGATGGAGCGCTGCACCGGGTCGTCCCAGTCGAGGACGAACGAGCCGTCCTTGCCGGGCGTCATCAGCTTCAGCAGGTTCACCAGGTTCGTGCCGTACAACTGCGAGGCCTGCGCCGGGAGCCGGCCCGCCAGATCGGTGTAGCCGATGATCGTGACGCCGTTCTCCGTGACGACCTGCTCGCCCGCCACCGTGCCCACCACGTTGCCGCCGTTGGCGGCCGCCATGTCCACGATCACCGAGCCCGGCTTCATGCCGGCCACCATCTCCGCGGTGATCAGCGTGGGCGCGGGACGCCCGGGGATCAGCGCGGTGGTGATGACGATGTCGACCTCACGGCACTGGGCGCCGTAGAGCTCGGCCTCGCGCGCCTTGTAGTCGTCGCCCATCTCCTTGGCGTAGCCGGTCTTGGAGACCTCGACCTCGGGGGACGCGATCGACAGGTACTCGCCGCCCAGCGACCGCACCTGGTCGGCCACCTCGGGCCGCGGGTCGGTCGCCCGTACGATCGCGCCGAGCGATCCGGCCGCGCCGATCGCCGCGAGGCCCGCGACACCGGCGCCGGCGACGAGCACCTTGGCCGGCGGCACCTTGCCGGCCGCGGTGACCTGACCGGTGAAGAAACGCCCGAACGCGTGCGCCGCTTCGACCACGGCCCGGTAGCCGGCGATGTTCGCCATCGACGACAGCACGTCCATCGACTGCGCGCGGCTGATGCGCGGCACGGCGTCCATCGACAGAGCGGTGAACGGACGGCTGCCCAGCTCCTCGACCATCGCGGGGTCGAAGGCCGGCGCGAAGAGGGCGATCACCGTCGCCTCCGGCCGGACGGCGTCGAGTTGTGCGGAGCTCGGGGCGTTGACCCCCAGCACCACGTCCGCGGCCGTCGCGTCGCCGATGGTCGCGCCCGCCGCCTCGTAGGCACTGTCGGTGAAGCCCGCGGCGGTGCCGGCGCCGGAGTCTACGACCACGTCGTACCCCAGTTTGCGCATCGGCTCGATCGTGGCCGGCGTGGCCGATACGCGCTTCTCACCCGCCCGCGCTTCTTTGAGGACTCCGACGATCACGAGATTCTCCGTTCGCTACTGCGGCCGTCAACGGCCTGCTACGACCTCGACTCCGGTTCGGGTTCAGCCCCGATCAGAATCGGGCCCGCTCGCCTCCACCGGAAGCGCCTCAGCCGTGATCAATGCCACACCGCCCCGATCGGCGCATGATTCATGTCACGCGCCGATCGGTGGACTCCTACCGGCGGTTGCCCGCGGTGGCGCCGGGCGCTGTCGGCGTCCGCGACGCCCGCTTGTCGGCCTGCCCCCGCAGCTCGCTCCTGGCCAGGGCGTTCCTGTGGACCTCGTCCGGCCCGTCGGCGAACCGCAGGGTCCGGATGTGGGCGTACATGTTGGCCAGCGTGAAGTCCTGGGACAGCCCGCCGGCGCCGTGGACCTGGATCGCCTTGTCGAGGATCCACTGCACCGTCGCCGGGGTCGCGATCTTGATCGCCTGGATCTCGGCGTGCGCGCCCTTGTTGCCGACGGTGTCCATCAGCCACGCGGTCTTGAGCACGAGCAGCCTCAACTGCTCGATGCGGACCCGGGATTCGGCGATCCAGTCACGGATGACGCCCTGCTCGGCGATCGGCTTGCCGAAGGCGACGCGTTCGTCGGCGCGGGCGCACATCAGCTCGACCGCCCGCTCGGCGATGCCGATCGAGCGCATGCAGTGGTGGATGCGGCCGGGGCCGAGGCGTGCCTGGGCGATGCCGAAGCCGTCGCCCTCGCCGCCGATCAGGTTCGCCGCCGGCACGCGTACGTCGGTGAAGGTGAGCTCGGCGTGACCGCCGTGCTCCCGGTCGTCGTACCCGAAGACCTCCATGCCGCGGTGGATCTCGAGGCCGGGGGCGTCGCGCTCGACGAGGATCATCGACTGCCGGCGGTGCCGCTCGGCGCCCGGGTCCGTCCGGCCCATCACGACGAAGATCCTCGCGTTGGGGTTCATCGCGCCGGTGATCCACCACTTGCCGCCGTTGATCACGTACTCGTCGCCGTCGCGGACGATCGACGTGCCGATGTTGGTGGCGTCGGAGGAGGCCACGTTCGGCTCGGTCATCGCGAACGCCGAACGGATCTCGCCGTCGAGCAGCGGCTCCAGCCACCGCTTCTTCTGCTCCGGGGTGCCGAACATGTGCAGCACCTCCATGTTGCCGGTGTCCGGCGCCGCGCAGTTCATCGCCGGGGGCGCGAGGTGCAGGCTGCGCCCGCTGATCTCCGCCAGCGGCGCGTACTGGAGGTTCGTCAGCCCCCCGCCCTCCTCACCCGGCAGGAAGAGGTTCCACAGGCCGCGCTTGCGCGCCTCGGCCCGCAACTCCCGGACGACCGGGACCGAGTCCCAGGCCCAGGGGTCGTCGAGCGCCGCCTGCTGGTCGTGGAAGGCCCGCTCGGCCGGGTACACGTGCCGGTCCATGAACTCGAGCAGGGACGCCCGCAGTTCCTCGGTCCTGGTGTCGAACCCGAATTCCATCAGTTCTCCTCCTTCAGCGCGGAAAGGCCGGCGTCGAGCAGCGGTTCGATCGCGTCGCCGAGGGTCTCGAAGCCCTCCCCGACCGTCTGGCCCCTGAGGTGCCGGAAGTGGATGCCCTCGATGATCACGGCCAGCTTGAAGGCGGCGAGGCCCAGGCGGAAGCCGAACCGGGAGACGTCCCGGCCGCTGCCCGCGGCGTACCGCTCGATCGTCTCGGTCTCGGTGAGGTGGCCGGGCGCGCCCGCGACGGTGCTGACGCCGGCGTCGTCGCCGACGACCTCGCCCAGCCGGTTGTAGACGACCGTGAGGGCGAGGTCGGACAGGGGGTCGCCCAGCGTCGCCATCTCCCAGTCGAGCACCGCCGTGGGACGGTCGTCGCCGTCGACCAGCAGGTTGTCGAGCCGGAAGTCCCCGTGCACGATGCCGCTGCCCGCATCGGTGGGAACGTCGGCGGCGAGGCGGCGGTAGAGCTCCTCGGCGGCCGGGAGGTCCCTGCTGTACGAGGCGTCCAGCTGCTTCTTCCAGCGGTGGACCTGGCGCTCCAGATAGCCGTCGGGGCGGCCGAAGCCGGCGAGCCCGACCGCCGCGGGATCCACCCGGTGCAGCGTGACGAGGGTGTCGACGAGCCGCTCCGAGATCCGCCGGGTGCGCTCCTCGCCGAGGGGTGCGAGCTCGGCCGCGAGCCGGTACGGGGTGCCGGCGCACCGCTCCATCACGTAGAACGGCGCTCCCAGGACCCCGGGGTCGTCGCAGAGGCCGTACGTGTGCGGCACCGGGACCTCGGTGTCGCGCAGGGCGCTCATCACGCGGTACTCGCGGCCCATGTCGTGTGCGGTCGCGAGCACGTGGCCGAGGGGTGGGCGGCGGACGATCCAGGTGGCGGCGCCGTCGGTGACCCGGTACGTGAGGTTGGACTTCCCGCCCGCGACGAGCGTCGCCGACAGGTCGGGACCGGCACCGGGGACGCGCGCGCGCAGCCAGCCGCCGAGCCGGACCAGGTCGATGCCGGGCGGGGACGCGTGGCGGCCGGCCACCGCGACGGCGGGGCCGTCCGCGGCGAGGCGTCGGGCGACGCCCGCACCGGTGCCGGGGGCGGCTCCGGTGACGAGCGCGGCGCGGGGTGTGGGGCGGTCGGTCATGCGGGGCTTCCGTTCCGCGTGGGGCACAGGCCCGGAACGAGGGCGGCGATCGCCGCGCGGGTGGAGGGGGCGTCGACGTGCAGGTGGGCCCGCATGCCGACGGCTCGCGCACCGAGCACGTTGGGCTCGGCGTCGTCGAGGAAGAGCACGCGGTCGGCGTCGAGGCCGAGACGCTCGTGAGTCAGTGCGTAGATCTCGGCCTGCGGCTTGCGCAGGCCGACCTCGCCGGAGATGACGACGGGGTCGAACAGCGCGTCGATCCGCTCGCGCGGATAGGTGTTGCCCCAGCTGTTGGACAGCAGGGCGACCCGGATGCCGAGTGCGCGCAGTTCCTCGACGAGCGCGAACATCGCGGGGTCGGGACGCATCCCGGCGAAGAGCCGGGCCAGGACGCCGACCGGGTCGACCGGCCGGCCGTCGACCGTGGTGAGCTCCGCAGCGAGCAGGACGCCGAACTCGTCGGCGCTCAGCTCGCCGGTCTCCAGGCGGTGGACGGGTGTCCCGGCGGGCGCGCCGCGGGACATCCAGGCCTTGAGGGTCCGGGAGAACGACTCCGGCTCGATGCCGTCGGCCTCGGTCCAGGCCGCGATCGACTCCTTCACCGGCAGGGTGAGCACCCCGCCGTAGTCGAAGGCGACGGCCTCGACCGGCGCCGTCGGCGGTGCGGCGGTCACGACGCGGGCCCGGCGGCGCGGGCGGTCACGAGGCCGCTCCGGCGAGGGTGACGCCGCCGTCGACGACGACGGTCTGGCCGGTGAGCCAGGCGGCGTCCTCGGACAGCAGGAAGGCGACGACGCTGCCGATGTCCTCGGGCTCGCCGAGTCGCTTGAGCGGGTAGGCGGCGGCGAGTTCCCGCTCGCGGCCCTCGTACAGGGCGGTGGCGAACTTCGTCTTGACGACGGCGGGCGCGATCGCGTTGACCCGGATGTCCGGCCCCAGTTCGACGGCCAGGAGCTGGGTCATGGAGAGCAGCATGGCCTTGCTGGCGCCGTACATGCCGATCATGGGGGCGGGCTGTACGCCGGAGACCGAGGCGACGTTGACGATCGAGCCGCCGTGCTCCTTCATCCACGCCCCGTGGACCTGCTGGGCCCAGGAGAGCGCGGCGAGGCAGTTGGTCTCCACGATCTTGCGGGCGGCCGCGAGGTCGAGCTCGATCATCGGGCCGTACACCGGGTTGATGCCGGTGTTGTTCACCAGCAGGTCCACGCTGCCGTACGCCTCGATCGCCTGGCGGACGGTGTCCGCCTGGTGCGCGGGGTCGTCGGCCTTGCCGGCGACTCCCAGCGCGTGGGCGGAGCCGCCCAGGCCGGCCACGGCCTCGTCGAGCGTCTCCTTGGTGCGGCCGGTGAGGACGACCCGCGCCCCCTCGGTGACGAGCCGTTCGGCGATGGCCAGGCCGATGCCGCGGCTGGCCCCGGTGACGATCGCGGTCTTTCCCTCGAAACGCTTCATGGTGTCCGTACTCCTTGTCGGCTCGGTGGGGGTCAGTTCAGGCGCTCGATGACCATGGCCATGCCCATGCCGCCGCCGACGCACATGGACTCGACGCCGAACTGCTTGTCGTGCCACTGGAGCGAGTTGACGAGGGTGGCGGTGATGCGGGCGCCGGTCATGCCGAAGGGGTGGCCGACGGCGATGGCGCCGCCGTTGACGTTGAGCTTGTCCAGCGGGATGCCGAGCTGCTGCGCGGAGCCGAGCGACTGGACGGCGAAGGCCTCGTTGATCTCGTAGAGGTCGATGTCGTCGATGCCGAGGCCGGCGCTCTTCAGGGCGGCGGGGATCGCCTCCACCGGGCCGAGGCCCATGACCTCCGGGGAGAGGCCGGTGACGGCCGTCGAGACGATGCGGGCGAGCGGGGTGAGGCCCAGCTCCCTGGCCCGGGTGTCGCTCATGATCACCAGGGCGGCGGCGCCGTCGTTGAGCGGGCAGGCGTTGCCGGCGGTCACGGTGCCGTCGGGCCGGAAGACCGGCTTGAGGCCGCTGACGCCCTCCAGGGTGGTGCCGGGGCGGGGGCCGTCGTCGGCGGTGACGACGGTGCCGTCGGGGAGGGTGACCGGGGTGATCTCGCGGGCCCAGAAGCCCTCCGCGATGCGCTGGACGGCGAGGTTCTGGCTGCGGACGGCGAACGCGTCCTGCTCCTCGCGCGACATGCCGATGACCTGCTGCACGTTCTCGGCGGTCTGGCCCATGGAGATGTAGACGTCCGGCAGCGCGCCGGTCCCGCGGGGGTCGGTCCACGCGGGCTCGCCGCCCTGGGTGCGGTCGTGCGTGCGCCGTCCGGCGTCGCCGAAGGCCGGGTTGAGTACGTCGTGGCCCGGGATGTGGTCGCTGGTGCCGTTGTCGAAGTGGCTGACCGACTCCACGCCCGCGGAGACGTACGCGTGGCCCTCGCCGGCCTTGATCGCGTGGAACGCCATGCGGGTGGTCTGCAACGACGACGAGCAGTACCGGGTGACGGTCGTGCCGGGCAGGTGGTCGTAGCCGAGGAGCACGGCGATGTTGCGGCCCATGTTCCAGCCCTGCTCGCCGCCGGGCAGACCGCAGCCCAGCATCAGGTCGGTGATCTCGCGCGGGTCGAGCTCGGGCACCTTCGCCAGCGCCGCCCGGACCATCTGCACGGACAGGTCGTCGGCGCGCATCTCCTTCAGGGACCCCTTGCCCGCCCGGCCGATCGGGGAGCGGGCGATCGAGACGATCACTGCTTCGGGCATGTGGGCCTCCCTTTACATGCTAAGCGGTTGCTTACTCAAGGTGGGCCCACTGTGCAGCGCGCGACGGCTCCCGTCAACAGGCGAGGGGGGTGGGCGGAGGATGACCTACGTCATGGTGCGCGCACGGCGGAACGGCGCGATGGTGGGCGGTGGACCCGGGCCGACGACGGCGACCGGGTCGGCCTGACGCGCCGCGCCCGGGCAGCGCGAAGCGCCGCCGCGGCGAAGGTGCGGGCGGGGTCAGCGGGTCGCGATGCCCGCGACGAACAGGTCGGCGAAGGTACGGGCGACGTCGGCCGCCGAGGAGGCGCCGTCGGGGCGCCACCACATCGGGAGGTGGTGCACCGAACCGAAGCAGTAGTCGACGGCCAGCTCCGCGCTGACGTCGTCGCGGAACACGCCCTCGCGCTGCCCCTCCACGACGAGGGCCCGGAAGGTCTCGTGGTAGCGGCGGCGCTCCCGCCGCACCTCCCGCTGGTTCTCCTCCGCGAGCTGGTGCAGCGAACGGAAGAAGATCGTGGCGCTCTCGATGTTCTCGATGGTCGTCACGACGACGTCGGCCACCGCCGCGTGGACGCGCTCCGCCACCGGCAGGTCCTGCGCCACCACGGCGTCGAGCCGCTCCGTCTGCATCCGCAGCACCCGGAGGTAGATCTCGTGGAGCAGGTCGTCCTTGGAGGGGAAGTAGTGGTACATGGCGCCCTTGGTGACACCCGCGGCGCGCACCACGTCCTGGACCGACGTCCCGTCGAAGCCCTTCTCCGCGAAGAGCCGCAGGGCCGCGTCCAGCAAGCGCTCAGGAACCGTACGGCCGTTGACGGTCGCCGGCGGCCGGCCCCTCCGGCGTCCCTCGGGTGCGGACACGACCGGTCTCCTAGCGGCGGCGCTTCGGAGCGTACGTCTCGAGGTAGGCGGCCATGAGGCGCCGCGCCTCGTCGATCGTCGCCTCGTCGCCGGTCCTGGACCCCTTGAAGGCCATGCCGAAGACCCGGTCGGCCGCCTCGTAGGCGACCTCGACGGCGAGCCGGGGAGTGTCGGTGGCGACCAGCTCGCGCTCGACCAGATGGCGCCGGAGCCGCTCGGCCTGCGCCTTGCCCCAGGCCTCCTCGAGCTCCACGAGCATCGGGCTGCGGCCCGGGGCGTACCAGAGCTCCACCATGCTGGGGTGCGCGCGGACGTAGGCGAGCTGCGGGTCGATCAGCGCGTCGACGACCTCGCGCAGGGTGCCGAGCGCGGGGTCGTCCACCGCGTCCGCGACGAGTCGGTCGATGTCCTCGCCGTGGCGCAGCACGAGGGCGGCGTCGACCTGGTTGCGGTCGGCGAAGTAGTGGTAGACGGAGGCGGTGGGGATGCCGGCGCGCTTGCCGATGGCGCCGAGGGTGGAGGCCTCGTACCCCTCCTCCGCCAGGATCTCGTCGGCGGCGTCCAGGATCGCCTGCACACGCTTCAGGCCGCGGCGCTGCACGGGCGCCGGGCGTGAAGGCGCCTGTGATGCCACCGAATTCCCGACCATGAGTCGAGAATATCAGTCAGAGGTGTACAAGATCATCGAATGACGGGATGAGCGCGCCGTCGCCCTCCGAGGTCAGTCGCCGAGTACGGCGCAGGTGCGGCGAGGTCTCGCGGCTGTCCGACACCTCGCAGATCAGGGCGTGGCCCTGGACCGGCAGGAGCGCCGCGCCGTCGCGCGCCGGAGGGGAGCCCGGACGCGACGATCCGGCCCTTGACCCCGGCCGGCGGAAGACCGGCGCACTCGCTCGGCGTCCGGTACAGGACACCGGTCCCGGCGTCGGGATCGTGCGGCGGAAGCACCGACGCGGGTCGGCGCCGAGGCCCGGCACCCCGGAGGGCGCCGGGCCTCGGCGAGTGCTGCCGGCCAGGGGTGGAGGGCCCTGTCGCACCGTCAGGAGACGGTGAGGAAGCGGGCGGTGCTCGGCACCCCGTGGGCGTCGAGGGCGAAGAGCATGTAGGTGCCCGGCAGGACGGCGCCCTTGTCGGCCGGGACGGACACCGTGTACGAGCCGGTGCCCGCGGCCGTGGACGTCAGCGGGACCCGTCGCTGGTCGTTGTCCGTGGAGTGGGTGGAGGCCGCGGCCCGCATCAGGACGAAGGAGGCGACCGGCCCCTCGGTGCCGACGGTGAGCGTGGTGCCGGCGGCGGCCCGGGGCGGTACGCCGCCGGTGATGACGGGGCGCGGCTTGGGCGAGCCGTCCGCGTTGAGCAGGTACGGCGGTGTGAACACGGCGCCGTCGGCGTGGTTGGTGGCGCAGTCGCCGCACAGGCCGCCGCCGCCGGAGAAGACCCGCCCGTCGGGCAGCAGGTTCGCCACGCTGTGGTAGTTGCGCGGGACGGCCATCGTGGCGAGCGGGGTGAAGCGTCCGGTCGCCGGGTCCCACAGCTCGGGGGTCAGCACGGACGTGGCGTCGCTGAACGGCACGGGGTACTCCTGCCCGCCGAAGACGGCGACCTTGCCGTCGGGCAGGACGACGCTGTTGCCGAAGGCGCGGGCGTTGCCCATGTCGCCCGTGCGCGCGGACGAGACCTGGTCGCCGTCGATGCTCACGGTGTACGCGCGCCGGGTGGCGGGGGTGTTCTCGTACGCGGGCGAACCGCCCAGGGTGAGCAGCTTGCCGACGTCGTAGGCGACGGCGTTGCCGGTCATGGCGTCCTGGCTGTCGGCCCGGGTGCCGGCGGAGGTGATGCTGCCGTTCCCGCCGGTCGTGATCCAGTTCATCCGCTTGCTCGGGCCCAGCTGGAGCACCTTGCCGCCCGAGGTGGCGTGCAGCCACATGTGGTTGTCGGCGCGGTAGGGGCCGCGGGGGTCGGCCGTCAGCGCCGGTGCGGCGGGGACGCCGGGGAGCTTGCGCCAGGTGCGGGTGTCCGGGGACCAGACCTCGCCGGCCCTGTCGCCCGTGGCGCCGCTCCAGGATCCGCCGAGGACGAAGGCCTCGCCGGTGGAGAGCAGGGTCATCGCCTGGTAGCCGCGGGCGATGTTCATGCTGGTGGTCGCGGACCAGGCGTCGGTGGCGGGGTCGTAGATGCTCGCCTTCTCGGCGTTGCTGCCACCGGTGACCAGGACCCGGCCGTCGGCGAGCATCGCTATGCCCGGGCAGAACATGTCGTGGCCGGTGTTGTCGATGCGGCGCTGGGTGACCCTGCCCGTCCTCAGGTCCAGGATCGCGGTCTGGGTGTAGCCGTTGCTGCCGCCGAAGCGGTCGACCGCGTACGCCGACCAGGCCAGGAGTTTGTCGCCCGGCAGGACGGCGGTGGCCACCGGCACCAGCGGGAAGCCGGTGATCCGGCTCCACGAGCCGTGGGTGGCGGGGTCGGCCGGTCCGCTCAGGCGTATCTCGGCGGCGGAGGTCCACGGCCCGCGGTTGCCGGCCTCGCCGGTCACGGTCAGGCGTATGTAGCGGGCGCTGACGACGCGGGTGAAGGTGGCGGTCTTGACGGTGTCGTCGTCGCGCCAGGTGCCCGCGGCGACGGGTGCGCCGAAGGTGGCGCCGTCGGTGCTCGTGGTGACGGTGTACGCGCCCGCGCGCCCGTTGATGCCGTCCTTGCGGGGCTGGTAGACCAGGGCGGAGACGGCTGCCGTGCGGTGCATGTCGACGGTGATGCCGTGCGGCAGCGGAGCCGCGGTCCCCGACCACCTGCTGTGCCACAGGGTGGCGGCGTCGCCGTCGAGGACGTTGGCCGCGCGGCCGTTCTCCTTGAGGGTCTCCTCGTCGCTCGCCGTGGCCGTCCATCCGGTCCGGGGCAGGTCGACGGTGGCCGCCGGGGTTCCGGGGTCGCCGAGGAGGTGGAGCTCCGCGGCGGAGCTCCACGGGCCCCGGTTGCCGGCCTCGGTGACGGCGGTGAGCCGGACGAACCGCGCGCCCTGCGGGGCGAATCCGAGGGTCTTGGCGCTGCCGTCGTCGGCGAGGGTGCCGGTGGCGACCGGACTGCCCCAGTTCAGGCCGTCGGCGCTCAGGCTGATCCGGTACTCGCCCACGCGCCCGTTGGCCCCGCTGACCCGGGGCCTGTACACGAGCGCCGAGACCACCGCCGTGCGGTGCATGTCCACGGTGATGCTGTGCGGCAGGGGCGCTGGGGTCCCCGCCCACCTGCTGTGCCAGATGGTGGCCGTGTCACCGTCCAGGACGTTGGCCGCACGCCCGTTCTCGCCGACGGTCTCCTCGTCGCTCGCCGCGGCGGTCCATCCGGTCCGGTCGAGCACGGGCGCCGTCGGCTCCATGGCGTTCGCCGGGGCCACCCCGTGATGCGGCGACCGCTTCGCCGTCTGCCGCTCGAAAGCCCCCGGTGCCGGCCGGTGCGTCGGGCCGTGGCCCCCCGGCCCCGGGCTCGCCATCCCCAGCCAGGGGGTGAGCCCGACGAGCAGCGAACCCAGGGCGAAGGCTATGAGAAGAGGGGAGCGGCGGAACGCCCCGGCGTACGCGCGGACACGTCTGGGCAGCAATCGGGCCTCCTGGGCGAATCGTGAACCACTACGCGCTCCTAGAAGATAGGTCCGGACGATTCAACTCCGGCGACGAACAGACGAGTTGGCGCGAATCCGGCGGTCGGGGCCGCGGTCGCCGGTCCGACGCGGTGGCCTGAGGCGGTTCTGTCGTCGTCCAGCAGCACGACAAGGCCTCGGCCGTCGCGATCCGCCCGGAGCGACTGCCGTACAGGAAGAGGTGATGTCCAGTGACGGCCCCGGGCCGGGCCGCGGCGTCCCCGCGGCCCCTCGGGAGCGGAGACCCTGTGAGGCGACCCCGACGCGTACGGTGAGCACCGGAGGACCTGGCCGCGGGGAGGTGTTACAACTGGGGTTGTGAGCCCGTCTTGTCCCTCGTGGCCGGCGTACCGGTGCGGTCGAGCCTAGGCAGAAGATTCGGAAGCGTCGCCGGGCAGGTCTTCGTCCTTCAGGTGGCGATCGTGGTGCTGCTCGCCGCCGGGGCCCTGCTGGCCCTGGTGTTGCAGTCGCGGCACGACATCGACCGAGAGGCACGCAACCGGTCGGTCTCCGTGGCGCAGACCTTCGCGAAGTCCCCGGACCTACGGGAAGCGCTGAAGACGCCGGACCCGTCCTCGGTTCTGCAGCCTCTCGCCGAGGAGACCCGCAAGGCCGCAGGAGTGGACTTCATCGTGGTGATGGACACCCACGGCATCCGTTACAGCCACCCTCAGCCCGATCGCATCGGCGAGCGGTTCGTCGGCACGATCGAGCCCTCGCTCGCCGGCCGGGTGCACACCGAGAGCGTGCAGGGGCCGCTCGGCAAGGAGATCCAGGCGATCGTGCCGGTCGACTCGCCCGAAGGCGATGTCGTCGCCCTCGTCTCGGCGGGTCTGACGGTGAAGAGCGTGACCGGCATCGCCAACCGACAGCTTCCGGTCATCCTCCTGTCCATCGCCGGCGGCCTGGCACTGGCCACCGTCGGCACGGCACTGATCAGCCGAAGACTCCGCCGCCAGACCCACGGGCTCGGCACGCAGGAGATGACCCGCATGTACGAGCACCACGACGCGGTGCTCCACGCCGTCCGCGAGGGGGTGCTGATCACCGACGGAGAAGGACGACTGCTCCTGGCGAACGACGAGGCCGGAAGGCTGCTCGACCTGCCGGACGACGCCGAAGGACGCCCCGTCGACGAGGTCGGCATGGACCGCCGGATGGCGGACCTGCTGCTGTCCGGCCGGATCGCCACCGACGAGGTGCTGGAGGCCGGGGACCGGCTGCTCGTCGTCAACCAGCGGCCCACCCGACCCGGGGGCCGCCCGCAGGGCTCGGCGGTCACCATCCGCGACTCCACCGAGATGCGGCTCCTGAGCAGCCGGGCGGAAACGGCCCGCAGACGGCTCAAGCTGCTCTACGACGCCGGGGGTGACATCGGCACCACGCTCGACGTGGTGCGGACCGCCGAGGAACTGGCCGCCGTCGCCGTCCCCCGGTTCGCGGACTTCGTGACGGTCGACCTGGCCGACCCGGTGCTGAACGGCGACGAACCCGGCCCGGGCGCCGACATGCGGCGCACGGCGGTCAACGGCATCCGCTCCGATCACCCGCTGTACCCGCTCGGCAGTCTGATCGACTTCCTGCCGTCCACACCGCAGGCCCGCGGTTACGGCACAGGCGCGGTCGAACTCGTACCCGACCTGCGTGACGCGCCGGGCTGGCACGCCCAGGACCCGCGCCGGACATCGGCGATCGTCGACTACGGGATCCACTCGCTCATCGCCGCTCCGCTGAAGGCCAGGGGCGCCGTGCTCGGGGTGGTCAACTTCTGGCGGTCGCAGAAGCCGGAACCGTTCGACGAGGACGACCTGTCCTTGGCGGAGGAGCTCGTCGGCCGCGCCGCGGTCAGCATGGACAACGCCCGCCGCTACACGCGCGAACACCATCTCGCCGTGACGCTCCAGCGCAGCCTGCTGCCACAGGATCTGCCCGAGCAGAGTGCCGTGGACGTCGCGCATTTCTACCAGCCCGCCCAGTCCGGAGTGGGCGGGGACTGGTTCGACGTGATCCCGCTGCCGGGAAGCCGCGTCGGGCTCGTCGTCGGAGACGTCGTCGGGCACGGCCTGCACGCCGCCGCCACCATGGGACGGCTGCGCACGGCCGTGCACAACTTCTCCTCCCTGGACCTTCCGCCCGACGAACTCCTCGCCCGTCTCGACAACCTCATCCAGCGCATGGACCAGGAAGGCGACAGCACCGCCCCCGAGGGCAGCGTCCTGGGAGCGACCTGCCTGTATGCCGTCTACGACCCGGTCTCCCAGAACTGCACCATGGCACGGGCCGGACACATGCCACCGCTCGTGGTCGCCCCGGACGGCACGACGACGATCTCGGAACTGCCGGCCGGCCCCCCGCTGGGGCTGGGAGGCATGCCGTTCGAGACCATGGAACTGCGCCTGGAGGAGGGCAGTCAGCTCGTCCTGTACACCGACGGGCTGGTCGAGGAGCGGAGCCGGGACATCGCAGAGGGCGTGGAGAGGCTGCGTACGGCACTGAGCCACCCCGACCGGGACCCGGACGCCAGCCTCCGCGCCGTACTCGACGCCCTGCTCCCCAGTCAGCCGTCCGACGACATCGCACTGCTCATCGCCCGCACACGCATCCTGGGGCCCGGCCGGGTCGCCCACTGGGACGTTCCGTTCGACCCGAGCGAGGTCGGCGCCATGCGCAGCCGCGCGGCCGAGCAGCTCGAGGAGTGGGGCCTGGAGGAACTCGCCTTCAGCACGGAACTGATCCTCAGCGAGCTCATCACCAACGCCATAAGGTACGGCGCGGCGCCGGTCCACGTGCGTCTTCTGCGCGATCGCACCCTGACCTGCGAGGTGTGGGACAGCAGCAGTACCGCCCCGCACCTGCGGTACGCGGCCGGCATGGACGAGGGAGGCCGCGGACTGTTCCTGGTGGCACAGATCAGCGAGCACTGGGGCACTCGGTACACGCCGGAAGGCAAGGTCATCTGGGCCGAACAGGTCCTGCCCGCCACCGGCCGGACGCACGAAAAGCCGCCCTCTCACGGATGAGAGAACGGCCTCCGACCTGCGTTTCCGCACAGTCGGGACGACAGGATTTGAACCTGCGACCCCTTGACCCCCAGTCAAGTGCGCTACCAAGCTGCGCCACGTCCCGGTGCCCGTCTTCGTGGGGTTTCCCCCGCGTCGGCGTGCAGGGAAGACATTACCTCACTCGCGGGGGTGGGATGACGCACGGGTAGTCACCGGTCGCGCGGGCGGCCGGTCGGCTCCGCAGGTGGCGGCGAGGGCGGCGGCTCGGGCGAGGGTGGCGGGGTGGCCGGTGGCGTGGCCCAGGTCGAGGCGGGCGAGGGCTTCCTCGTAGCGGGAGGGCGAGGCGGCGAGGTGACCGACGGCCCGGGTCAGGAGGCGTGCGGACTCGGGCGGGTCGGAGAGGAGGGCGAGACAGCGGAGGGCCTCGCCGAGCGCGGTGGAGGAGCCGAGCCGTTCCGCGCGGGCGTACGCCTCCGCGGCGATCCGGGCGGCGCGGTCCGGATCCGTGGGGGCGAGGGCGCGGGCCAGGTCGAAGGGCCACGGCGCCCAGACGACGTGGTGCCGGCCCCGGCCGGTCAGGGCCTCGGCTGCCCCTTCGAGCGTGTCGACCGCCTCCTCGCGGCGGCCCTCGGCGAGCAGCAGCCGCCCGAGGACGCTGGGGCCGTCCGGGAGCACGATCGCGCCCGGCCAGGGCGGGCCGAAGGAGTACCGGTCGGCCACGGCCCGCGCCTCCCCGGTGCGGCCGCGCGCGAGGAGGGTGTCGACGAGGAGGCAGGCGGTGTCCCAGTGCACGGGCAGCCCGTCGCCGACGCGGTCGGCGAGGCGCAGCCCCTCCTCCAGGTACCGCTGCGCGCTGACCAGTCGTCCGCGGCGCCGGTGCACCAAGCCCAGGAGGGCGTGGGCGAAGGCCAGGTGGGCGCCGCTCCACCCGGAGATCTCGAAGGCGCGGACGGCCTCGGTGAACAGGGCCTCGCCCCGGTCGGGCCGGTCCGCGAAGACGTACGCGATGCCGGTGAGGGCCGGAATCTCGAAACCCCAGGTCAGGTCGGTCCAGCCGAGCCCGCGGGCGGGTACGCCGTCGACGAGCGCCCGGTCGCAGAGCCGTACGACCTCGGCCGCCGGCTCACCCCGCAGCATCGCGTCGAAGGCCCGCACGGCGACGAGCGCCCGCTCGGAGTCGTCGGCGCCGGTGAATCCCGCGGTGAGATCGGCGAGGCGGCGGGAGCGGGCCGGGCCGTCCTCCTCCGCCGCCTGGAAGCCCTCGTACATGAAGTGCGCCGCCTGGAGCCGCCGCCGCCCGGTCCCGGGCGGTGTGCGGCGTGCTTCGGCCTCCACGGTCCGCGCCGCCTCCTGGAGCCGGTTGTCGTGGGCGAGCGCCTGCGCCAGCCGGTACGTGGCGTCGATCCTCAACGCGTCGTCGAGGCCGGGCAGGTCGAGCGCCGACCGCAGATGACGCACCGTCGCCCCCGGTGACGTCAGCAGCGACGCGCAGCCGAGCTCGTGGAGGACCCGGGCGTACGTCTCCGGTCGCGGCGGTTCCGCGAGCGCGCGCTCCAGACAGCGCCGCGCCGCGTCCGGCGCCCCCACGGCGAGGTACTCCCCCGCGGCGGCCCGCAGCCGCCGCACGACGTCCTCGTCCTCGTCCGGATGCACCTCCAGGAGGTGGCGTGACACCGCGGCGGCCCCCTGCCCCACTCCGTCGAGCGCCCACGCGGCGCGGCCGTGCAGCGCGGTCCGCACGGCCGCCGGCACCGAACCGTAGACGGCGGTCGCGATGAGGGGATGCGCGAACTCCAGGGGAAGGTGCGGGTCTCCATGGTTTCCCTGGTCGCCCTGGTCGCCCTGGTCTGGCCGGTCTGGCCGGTTGGGCCGGCCGCTGAAGACCGCCGGGGACGCAGGAGGTGCCGGGGGCGCCGGGGGTGCCGGGGGTGTCGGGGGTGCCGGGGGTGTCGGGGGTGCCGGGGGTGTCGGGGGTGCCGGGGTGATGATTCTCGCCCGGCGGAGTCGTGCGGTGTGGGCGGTGACCTCGGCGGTCTTCATGCCGGTGAGGGCGGCGAGGAGGGGCGGGGTGCTGTCGGCGCCGAGGACGGCGATCGCCCAGGCGAGGCGGGTGGGGCCGGGGCCGAGGGCTTCGAGGCGGGCGACGAGGCCGCCGCCCCGGGCGCCGGTGCCGAGGTCGCGGAGGAGCGCGGCGGAGCCGGCGACGGGTTCGAGCATCCGGTCGCGGGCCTTGGCGAGGAGTTCGACCGTCTCGTACGGGTTGCCCGAGGTCACGGTCCACAGTTCGCGGCAGAACGGCTCGTCGGCGTGGCCGCCGAGGGTGTCGCGGGCGAGGGCGGCGGTGGCGCCGGGGGTGAGGGCGTGCAGGCCGAAGGTCAGGACGGCGCGGTCGGCGAGGGCCGCCAGGATCGCCGCCGCCTCCGGCCGGTCGGGCTGCGACGCCCCGGGGTGCTGGGGCTTCGGCGCCGGGAGGCGATCGGGCCGCGGCGCCGGCGGGCGGTGGGCGAGGACGACGAGGACCGGCAGTCGCCGGTCCCGCCCGCCCCTGGTGAACGCGTCCAGCCAGGCCAGGGACTCGGCGTCGGCCCAGTGGGCGTCGTCCACGAGCAGCACCGGCGGCCTGTCCCGCAGCCGGTCCGCGAGGCGGCCGAGGAGTCCGGCCAGGCCGTCCCGCACGCCCTGCGGGTCAGGGGGCGCGGCGGAGGGCGAGACCGGTGGGGCGATGCCGAGTGCCGGGGCCAGGAGGTCGCGGTGATCCCCGAGCAGGTCGCCGACGTCTTCGGGGCCGAACCCGTCGAGGGCGGGCTGGAGCAGTTGCCTGGTGAGGTGGAAGGGGACCGAGGCGAGGGTCTCGCCGCCGCGGGCGGTCAGCACGGTGCAGCGGTCCCCGCGGCGCGGTGGACCGCGGCGAGCAGGGCCGTCTTGCCGATGCCCGGTTCGCCCCGGAAGACGAGTATCCCGCCGCGTCCCGGGCCGTCCGCCGCCGCACCGGCGACGAGTGCGTCGACGGCGTGCGCCGCCGCGGCGAGCTCCGGGTCGCGTTCCAGCAGCACGGCCGGCCGCGGCCCGCCGGGGGCGGAGCGGACCGGGCCCGGCCCGGCGATGTCGGTGAACGGCGTTGCGGGCGGCTGTTGTTCGGGTTCCGACGGCACCGGCGACTCACTCCCCCACACGAACGTCCGGCCTGACACGGCCCGCGCGGTCCACGCGGGCCGGTCCCGTTGCTGGACGGACGAGCCTAGCGTTCCTGATCGTCGCGAGGGCCACAATGGAGGGGTGAACCGGACAGCGAGTGACGACGGCAGGGATCGCGACGCGGCGGGGCGGGCCCGGAGCGCCCGCCCCCGCGACGGACTCGGACGACCGCTGCCGTACGGCGCCCAGGGCGTGCCCCGGCAGCCCGAGGGGGTCGTGCGCGGACCGGCGGAGACCCTCCGCGAGGCGCAGCGGCTCCTGGACGCCGGCATGCCGTTCCACGCGCACGAGGTATTCGAGGACGCCTGGAAGTCGGGCCCCGAGACGGAACGCGACCTCTGGCAGGGTCTGGCCCAGCTCGCCGTGGGCCTGACCCACGCCGCCCGGGGGAACACGGCCGGTGGCGCCCGGCTGCTGCGCCGGGGCGCGGCCCGTCTCGCGGACGCGGCTCCGCGGGCCGACGCTTACGGGATCGACACCGGGGGAATCGTGGCGTGGGCAAGGGAGTTGGCGGCCCGCGCCGAGGCCGGCCCGGCGGGCGCCGACGACACGACGGCTGCCGGCACCCCCGTGCAGGGCGGGTCGGCGGCGGACGCCCCCACGGACGGCGCCGAGACCACGGACGGCGCCGAGACCACGACCGGCACCCCGGCCGCGGGCCTCGACCCCGTCGCCGAGGCACCGCGCCTGCTCCGGGACGGCGGCGAGGCCGCCGGTCGGGGACGGGCCTGACTCCCGGGTGACGCGGGGCCCGCCGGACGGCACCGTGCGGCTGCTCGACGGGCCCGCCGGCGGCCGGGCGCCTTCCGGTCGCCTCACGGACCGGATCGAGACGGCGGCGAGAGGGATCCGGGTGGCCGGTCCGCCGTGAGCGCGCCGAACGCGGCCTAATTCCCCGGGTGTTCGAGCTCTCGCCGGAGTACGGAGGTGTGGCTGAGGGTGGGGTCCTTGGCGGCCGTGAGGAGGGTGACGGTCTCGCGGGAGGCGAGGTCCTTCAGACGGTCGAGGGCGAGCGCGGCGTCGGGGGCGGCGAGTTCGGCCTCGTAGCGGCGGCAGAACTCGTCGTACCGGCCGTCGGGGCCGTGGTACCAGTGGCGGAGCCCGGTGGACGGGGTGAGCGCCTTGGGCCATTCGTCGATGTGGGCGTCGGTCTTGCGGAGCCCGCGTGGCCAGAGGCGGTCGACGAGGACGCGTACGCCGTCGTCGGGCGAGGGCGTGTCGTAGATGCGGCGGACGCGGACGGTGGGGGTGCTTGCGGGCATGGCGCCCAGCGTGCCGGACGGCACGCGGACTCAGCCGGCGACGCGCAGCGCCGGAAGGAGGACGGCGTCGACGAAGGTCCGCATGGTGGAGGTGTCGGCGAAGCGGTCCTCGAAGAGGCGCTCGACGCGGAGCATGCCCATGAAGCAGGGCGCGACGAAGCCGATGGCGGGGTTGTCGGCGGCCACCTCGCCGCGCTCGACGGCCCGCGCCATGACGGCGTCGATGGCCGCGACCTCGGGGGCGATGACGGTCTCGCGGAGTGCGGCGCGCAGGTCGGGGTGCTGGATGAAGGCCTGCGCGACGGCCTCCATGAGCTCGGCGTCGCGCTCGCGGTGGGAGGCGGCGATGCGGGCGGCCTCACGCAGGTCGCCGGCGAGGGTGCCGGTGTCGATGCCGGCGAAGACGGTGCAGCGCCGCCGGGCGAGCGCGGCGGTGACCAGCTGCGGCTTGGTGCCCCACTGCCGGTAGAGGGTGGCCTTGCCGCACTTGGTGCGGGCGGCGACGCCCTCCATGGTCACCGAGTCGTAGCCGCCCTCGCGGAGGAGGCAGAGCACGGCGTCGTACAGCTCCGTCTCGCGCTCCGGCGTGATCTTGCTGCGACGGGCTGCGGCGCTCGCGGCCTGTGTGGACATCGATCCCTCCCGGACACCTCTGTCTCTGCACATACGAGAGTAGGGGGTGCACAATCGAGACGCAAACGTATCGAGACGCTTGCGTCTCGATGAAATCGGATCTAGGCTCACTCCGTTTGTTGCCGAATTGACGGATTAGAGGGCCGCGCGATGGCTGCCGGGTTGAGCGGGATACGAGGACCACGTCCTGCAGGACAGGGGATGACACCCACCCCCGGCCCCGCCAGGCACGACCGGACCGAGGACCGGGAGGACGCGGGCGCCGGGGGCCCGGACGGATCCGGCGGGTCGCGCCCCGGGGCAGGCCCCGCCAGACCTCCGCTGCTGCGCGAGCTCCTGCTCGTCACCGCCCTGTTCCTCGTCTACAAGTTCGGCCGGCTCTTCGCCAACGGCCACGAGGCCCGCGCCTTCCGGAACGCCGACCGCGTCTGGGACGCCGAGCGGGCGCTCCACCTGCCGGGCGAGGAGACACTCCAGCAGCTGCTGCTGCACGGCGAGCCGCTGGTCAAGGCAGCCAACACGTACTACGCGGCCGTGCACTTCCCGGCCACCATCGCCTTCCTCGCCTGGCTGTACTGGCGCCGCCCCGCCCACTACCTGTGGTCGCGCCGCGTGCTGGCGCTCCTCACCGGCGCGGCGCTCGCGCTCCACCTGCTCCTGCCGCTCGCCCCGCCGCGCATGCTCGCCGCGTCCGGGCTCGTCGACACCGCCCGGGTCTACGGGCCGTCCGTGTACGGCGCGACGCCGGAGACGGACTCGATGGCGAACCAGTTCGCGGCCATGCCGTCGCTGCACTTCGGCTGGGCGCTGATGGTCGCCATCGGACTGATCGCCGCCACCCGCTCCCGCCTGCGGGTCCTGTGGCTGCTGCACCCGCTGCTCACCCTGTTCGTCATCGTCGGCACCGCCAACCACTACTGGTTCGACGCGCTCGCCGCCGCCGCGCTCCTCGGCCTCGCGCTCCTGGCCGTCCGCGCCCCCGGCCGGCGGAGCACCGCGCCTCCCCCGCCGGTGAACCGCACACTGGGCCAGGCCGCCCTCACGGCGGGAGCACTCCGATGAGCCCCGCCGCCGGCACCGTGGTCGCGGTGCTCCTCTCCCTCGTCTCCGCCGCCGGGTACGCGCTCGCCGCCGTCGCCCAGTCCCGGCTCGCCGCCTCCTCCGCCGACGACGGACGCGGCGCCCTGCGCGCGCTGCTCGCCCGCGGCCAGTGGTGGTGGGCCGTCGGCCTCAACGCCGCCGGCGCGCTCGCGCACGTCGCCGCCCTGCACTACGGGCCGCTGACCCTCGTCCAGCCGCTCGGCGCGCTCACCCTCGTGGCGGCGCTCCCGCTGGGCGCGCACCTCGCCCACCGCCGGGTCACCAGGACCGAGTGGCGCGGCGCGCTGTGGACCCTGGCCGGCCTCGTCGGCCTGGTCGCGGTGACCGGCCCGGCGGAGCCCGGCGAGGCGCTCAGCCTGCGCGAGTCGCTGTCCGTCGCGGGCGCGACCGCGCTCCTGATCGCCACCCTCGCCTCGGGCCGGCTGTCCGCCCGCGGCGCGTCCGGCAGCGGCGGGCGGTCCGGCCTCGGGCACGCCACGGCCTCCGGCATCGCCTCGGGCGTCGCTTCCGCGCTCACCCAGACCCTCACGGCCGCGCTCGCCCGTGAGCTGCCCGGCGACGAGCCCGTCTGGTGGCGGACGGCGCTGCTCGCCGTCCTCATATCGGCCTTCGCCACGAGCGGCCTCCTCCTCTCCCAGGCCGCCTACCGCGGCGGTCTCGCGGCCCCCCTGGCCGTCGTCAACCTCTCCAACCCGGCCGCGGCCGCCGTCATCGGGGTCGCCCTGCTCGGCGAGACCTTCCGGGCCGGCGCCTGGGGCTGGCTCGTCGCGGCCGCCGCCTCGCTCGTCGCGGCACGCGGCGTGGTGCTCCTGACGAAGGGCGGCGCGACGGACGCGGGCCCGGCGGCGGGGACGTCGACCCCGGTCGCCGCGTCCGGAGCGGGGACCCCGCTCGCGGTCGCCCCCGCGACCGCGAACGACCCCGCCACCCTGGTCGCGGCCACCCCCGCGACCACTATCGGCCCCTCCCCCCTGCTCACGGCCGTCCCCCTGACAGCGCTCGTGCCCCCACCCGTACAGGCAGCCGAGCCCGCCGGGACGCCCGGGCCCGGCCCCTCCGTCATCCCCTCGCCCGCCGTCATCCCCTCGCCCACGCCCGTCCCCGCGCAGGCCCGCCCGTCACCCGTGGCGTGCCGCTGACGCGGACACCTCCGCGGGAGTGACGTCGCAGGACGACCGCCGCCTTTCGTCATCTTGACGACAACCACCGGAACCCCCTATCGTCAAAATGACGACAAGGGGGTTCCATGGCTGACATCACCCGGCGGGCCGGCTGGCGCCATCTGCGCTCAGCGCCCACCGCACACATCCGCCACCAGCGCCGGGGGAAGCTCGTCCACGACGGCGAGGGGCTGAGCTTCTGGTTCCGGCCGCTGACCGCGGCGCTGTCCGAGGTGCCGGTGAACGACCGGGAGCTCGCGATGGCGTTCCACGCGCGGACCGCGGACTTCCAGGACGTCAGCGTGCAGGCCACGGTCACGTACCGGATCGGCGACCCGGGGACGGCCGCCGCGCGGCTCGACTTCTCGATCGACCCCGACACGGGCGCCTGGCGGGGCGCGCCGCTGGAGCAGATCGCCACCCTGCTCACCGAGACCGCGCAGCAGCACGCCCTCGACGTCCTCGCCCGCACCGCGCTGGCGGCGGCACTGGTCGACGGCGTCGCGGCGGTGCGGGACCGCATCACGGCCGGGCTGGCGGCCGAGCCGCGCCTCCCGGCCACCGGCATCGAGGTCGTCGCGGTCCGGGTGGTGGCGATCCGCCCCGAGCCGGAGGTCGAGCGCGCGCTGCGCACCCCGGCCCGCGAGCAGATCCAGCAGGAGGCCGACCGGGCCACGTACGAGCGCCGCGCGGTCGCCGTCGAGCGCGAACGCGCCATCGCCGAGAACGAGCTCGCCAGCAAGATCGAGCTCGCCCGGCAGGAGGAGCGGCTCGTCGAGCAGCGCGGCACCAACGCGCGCCGCGAGGCCGAGGAGAACGCCGCCGCCGACGCCGTGCGGGCCGAGGCCGAGGCCGTGCGGAAGGTCAGGCTCGCCCGGGCCGAGGCCGAGGCGGCCCGGGAGGTCGGCGAGGCGCGCGCCGGAGCGCAGTCCGCGTGGCTGCGGGCGCACTCCGAGGCGACACCGGCCACCCTGCGCGCGCTCGCCGTGCACCGCGCCGCCGAGAACCTCCCCCGGATCGAGCACCTCACGCTCTCCCCCGACGTGCTGACCGGGCTGCTCGCCCGGCTCGGCGAGGGCGGCACGGGGGCCGGGGCCGGGTCGTGAGCCTCGCGCCGCGCGCGGTGCTCGTGCACCGCACCACGGAGTACGAGGAGCTGCTCGCCCGGCACGGCACGCACGGCCAGGCCTCGTTCTTCCTCACCGCGCGCGGCCGCTCGGTCGAGGCGGTGCGGGAGCGGCACGAGCGCGCCCGGCGGGCGCTCGCCGAGGTGGCGGGCGCGGTCCCGCTGACATGGCGCCAGACCCGGGTGGAACGCGCCGACCTGGACCGGTTCCTGTTCGGCCCCGAGGACGTCGTCGTCGTGGTCGGCCAGGACGGACTGGTCGCCAACGCGGCCAAGTACCTGACCGGCCAGCCCGTCGTCGGCATCGACGCCGACCCGGGGCGCAACCCCGGCGTCCTGGTGCGGCACCGCTCGGCACAGGCACGGCGGCTGCTGCCGTACGCGGCGGGGGCCGGCGCGGCCGTCGACGAGCTGACGATGGTCGAGGCCGTCACCGACGACGCGCAGCGGCTCCTGGCCCTCAACGAGATCTACGTCGGCCCGGCCGGCCACCAGACCGCCCGCTACACGCTCGGGCTCGACGGCACCGGCCTGCCGCCGGAGTCCCAGGCCTCGTCAGGCGTCCTGGTCGGCACCGGCACCGGGGCCACGGGCTGGCTCCGGTCCCTGTGGGAGCAGCGGTCCAGCGCGCTCGCCCTGCCCGCGCCCTCGGACGCGCGGCTCGCCTGGTTCGTCCGCGAGGCCTGGCCGTCGCCCACCACCGGCACCACTCGCGTCGAGGGCCTCCTCTCCGCCGGCCAGGGCCTGCGCCTCACCGTCGAGTCCGACCGCCTCGTCGCCTTCGGCGACGGCGTCGAGTCCGACGCCCTCGAACTCACCTGGGGCCAGACCGTCCACGTCACCGTCGCCACCCCTCGCCTCCGCCTGGTCTGCTGACCTCGCCACCGCGCCCGTGCCGTGCGCCAGGTCTTCCCGGCCGTACAGGACGGCGGCCCCGGTCGCCGCCACCACGGTGGAGCGGCCGAGCGGCGCGGGGCGGGGCGGCCGGGCGGCGGCCCGTTCGGCGGGCCCTCACCACCCCCGGCCGAAATCGATCGGCGTCCGGCGGACGACCCCGGGAACGGCGCTATGCTCGGCGCGCTTTGGCCCGTCTCCGCACGTCCGACCGCTCCCCGGCCGCCGAAGGGATCCCATGACCCCCGCCTCCACCGGTTCGCTCTCCGTCGCCCCCGCAACGCTGCGGGACTGGGACCTCGTGCGTTCCTGGGCTGCCGAGGAGGGGTGGAATCCGGGCCTGTCGGACGCGCCGGCGTTCTTCGCGCAGGATCCCGGCGGCTTCTTCCTGGGGCGGGTCGACGGGGAGCCGGTGTCGGCCATCTCGGTGGTGAACTACGACGAGGCGTACGCGTTCCTCGGCTTCTATCTCGTACGGCCCGGGTTCCGCGGCCTGGGCCACGGCCTGACCACCTGGCGGACCGCGCTCGCGCACGCCGGCGGGCGGTCGGTCGGGCTCGACGGGGTGCCGGCGCAGCAGGACAACTACCGCCGCTCGGGGTTCACCACGGCGTACCGCACGGCGCGGTACGTGGGCGAGGTCCCGGCGCCGGGCGGTCCGGTGGCCGGGGTCGTCGCCGCCGAGCTGGTCGATCCCGCCGCCCTCGCCGCGTACGACGCCGCCTGTCACCACGCGGACCGCCCGCGGTTCCTCTCCGCGTGGCTCGGGACGCCGGGCCACCGGGCGCTGGTCCGGGTCGTCGACGGGCGTCCGACGGGTTACGGGGTGGTCCGGCCCGCGCAGGACGAGGCCCGGGTCGGGCCGCTGTTCGCCGACACCGCCGACGACGCGGCCGCCCTGCTCGACGCCCTCGCCGCGGCGGCGCGTGACTTCGGCTCCGACCGGATCGCGGTGGACATGCCGGAGGCGAACCCGGCGGCCTCCCGTCTCGCCCTGGAGCGCGGCCTGGAGCCGACCTTCGAGACGGCCCGGATGTACACCGGCCCCGTCCGTCCCGTCCCGCGGGAGCGCGTCTTCGGGGTCACCACCCTCGAACTGGGCTGACTTCACCAGGGGTGAGCCCCCTCCGGAACGCGCCACCCCGGGGGGCGCGCCCCCGGCGGCCGGTTACCGCCGGGAGCATCACCATCTCCCCAGGAATGCGTACGACTTCCAGCGAATCGCGACAAGTCGTCTCAGCTCACATCAGAACAGGCGCGACCACCCGCCGCGCGAACATGCGGCCAACCGGCCCCGCCACACCGGAAAGAGGGCTCCCGCCCTCCAGGGCCCTCCGAATGAGGGGGCGACCCCGCCGTCGAGCCCCTGGAAGGAAGGCCGTATCGTTCGGGGCGGCGGCACTCCGGAATCAGCGGTTCCGTTGTCCGGTCACGTCGGCGCGCGAACCACCGGGCCGACCGCGCACCCTGCCCCGCCGGAAGCCGGGCCGCCTCCCCTCACCGCACCCCCGCAGCCCCGTGAGGGGTGACAAGGGTTTTCCCCGTATCGGGTTCACCCACCCGTTCCCTACTGTCCTCCGCACCGGCAGATATCATCCCCCCACCGCACCCTGACAGGTGCATGCGGAGGGTGATGTCCGCCGGTGACGGCCTTGACCCGGGCCGTCGCGCCGGTGGCGGCGCACGGGCCCCCCAAGCCCAGGGAACCTCGGACGCGACCCCACTTCGCCCCGTGTGACCCGCGCCGCCGCCACTGCTCCGCAGTTACGTCGTACTCGAAAGGGCCACACCTTGAACGGTTCCAGGCGGAGAGTCATATCCGTGGTCGCGAGCGCCGCGATCCTCGGCGCCGCTGCCACGACCGGGGCGATCGCCGCCGTCCCGAGCGCTGCCACCCCGAAGCCGGCTCCGGCTTCGCAGACGATGCGGGCGCTCCCCAGCGCCCCCGTCGAGAAGGTCATCGTGACCTACAAGAGCCAGGCCGCCGAGGCCGGTTCCAACACCGCCGCGAAGAGCGACACGGCCGAGAAGGCCGCGAAGACGGGCGAGAAGCTCTCCTTCGAGCGCCGCCTCGCCGGCGGTGGCGCCCTGGTCGACCTGGGCGACAGCGCGACCAAGCAGGACGTGACGGAGGTCATGGACGCCTTCCGCGCCGACCCGTCCGTCGCCTCGGTCGAGCCCGACATCCGCGCCTACGCGATGGCGGTCACCCCGAACGACACCGACTACGCCAAGCAGTGGGACCTCTTCGAGGCCACCGGCGGCATGAACGTTCCCGCGGCCTGGGACAAGACGACCGGCTCCGGCGTCACCGTCGCCGTCATCGACACCGGCTACGCCGCCCACACCGACCTGGCGTCCAACGTCGTCGCCGGTTACGACTTCATCTCCACGTCCGCCGACGCCCGCGACGGCAACGGCCGCGACGCGGACGCGAAGGACGAGGGCGACTGGAACGCCACCGACGGCGAGTGCGGCACCGGCTCCAAGGCCTCCAACTCCTCCTGGCACGGCACCCACGTGGCCGGCACCATCGCCGCGACCACGAACAACACCAAGGGCATCGCGGGCATCGCGTACAACGCGAAGATCCAGCCCGTGCGCGTGCTCGGCAAGTGCGGTGGTTCGTCCTCCGACATCGCCGACGCCATCACCTGGGCCTCCGGCGGCACCGTGCCGGGCGTCCCGGCCAACGCGAACCCGGCGAAGGTCATCAACCTGAGCCTGGGCGGGGCCAGCTCCACCTGCCCGAGCGTCTACCAGACCGCCATCAGCGGCGCCGTCTCGCGCGGTACCACCGTCGTCGTCGCCGCGGGCAACAGCAACGCCAACGCCTCCGGCTTCACCCCCGCGAACTGCTCCGGCGTCATCACCGTGGCGTCGACCAGCCGTGAGGGCAACCGGTCGTACTACTCCAACTACGGCACCATCGTGGACGTGTCCGCACCCGGCGGCGAGACCCGCCGCTCGACCGACACCCCGGGTACCGTCACCACCCCCGAGAACGGCATCTACTCCACGCTGAACTCGGGCACGACGACCCAGTCGACCGAGAACTACAAGCCCTACCAGGGCACCTCGATGGCGGCCCCGCACATCGCCGGCCTGGCCGCCCTCCTGAAGTCGGCCAAGAGCACCCTCACCCCGGCCGAGATCGAGTCCGCGATCAAGACCAACGCCCGGCCGCTGCCCGGCACCTGCACCGGCGGCTGCGGCACCGGCATCGCCGACACCGCGAAGTCCGTCGACGCGGTCCTCGGCACCACCCCGCCGAGCGGCAACGTCTTCACCAACGCGACCGACGTGACGATCTCCGACAACACCACCGTGTCGTCCTCGATCGCCGTCACCGGCCGCACCGGCAACGCCCCCGCCGCCCTCAAGGTCGGCGTGGACATCAAGCACACCTGGCGCGGGGACCTGGTCATCGACCTGATCGCCCCCGACGGCACGGTGCGCAATCTGAAGGCGTCCTCCTCCTCGGACAGCGCCGACAACGTCCTGACCACGTACACGGTCGACGCGTCGAGCGAGGTCGCCAACGGCACCTGGAAGCTCCAGGTCCGCGATGTGGCCTCGGGTGACACCGGCTACATCGACTCGTGGAGCCTCACCTTCTGATCCACCGGTGACACACCACTGAACCACCCCCCACAACAGCATCCTTGCTGGTCAGCGACGCGCTCGTGGTCTATACCACGGGCGCGTTCTGGCGTGGGGCGAGCGCGTCGCGGCAGAGCCCTCTGTCCGTATGCCGGACAGAGGGCCTGGACTCTCCCCCCGGGCTCCGTATCCTCTGCGCACGGGGCTCATGGGCCGGGACCCGAGGGCCGGAGGTGGTGGACAGTGACGACAGCACCGCACCGCGCTGCCCCGGTGGGGCGCGAGGAACTCCTCGGCCGGCTCGAACGCGCCCTCCACGCACGCGGCCGCGCCCTGCTCACCGGCCCCGCCGGCGTGGGCAAGACCGAACTCGCCCTGGCCGAGGCCGGCCGCGCCGAGGCGCGCGGCGAGACCGTGCTGTGGCTGGCGCCCCTGCCCTCCGACCGGGACATACCCGGCGCCGCGGCCGCCGCGCTCGTCGCCTCCGTCGCCGCGACGGTCACCTCCGCGACGCCCGGGCCCGCGGTACCCGTCCCCGGGATCCTCGCGTCCGGCGTCTTCGACGAACTGCCCGGTCCGCAGCGCACCGCCGTCGCCATGCTGTGCCGCGAGGCACCGATCGAAGCGGGCGGCTGGGACCCCATCGCGCTGCGCCTCGGCATCGCCCGCATCCTGCGCACCCTGACCTGCCACGGCCCCGTCCTGCTCGTCGTCGACGGGGTGCAGCACGTCGACGCGGACAGCGCCGACCTGCTGCGGTTCGCCCTCCACCTGGCACCCCCGGCGCTGCGCGTGGTGGCCGTGGAGACCCCGGAGCCGTACGGCGAGGCCTACGAGCCCTACCGCGAGCCGTACCGCTCCGAGGACCCGCACGCCACGCACCTGTGGGTGCCGTCCGAGGCCGACGTGCTGCTCGTCCCGCCGCTGGCCGCCGACGAGATCGCCGAACTCCTCATCCACCACCGGCTCCCCTCCCGGATGGCCGGCCGCATCCACCGGGCCAGCGGCGGCAATCCGCGCCTCGCGCTCGCCGTCGGGCGGTCCCTCGCCGACGCGCGGACCCCCGTGCACCACGCCGAGGCCCTGACCCTGTCCGGCCGGGCCCGCGACCTCGCCCGCCAACTGCTGGGCTCCGCGCCCGCCGCCGTACGCGAGACGCTGCTGCTCGCCGCGCTGGCGCTGCGCCCCTCGGCGACCCTGGTCCGCCGGGCCGGGCGGCCCAACGCGGAGGCGGACCTCGCGGCGGCCGAGCGGGCCGGCCTGGTGTCGCTGGCCGAGGACGGGTCGGTCCGGTTCACCGCCGGACTGCTGCCCTCCACGCTCGTGCACGACGCCTGCTGGGCCGAACGGAGCGCCGGACACGCGGCCCTCGCCGAGGTCGTGGACGACCCCGTCGAGGCGGTGCGCCACCGGGCGCTGGCCACCGACTGCCCGGACGAGGAGCTCGCCGCCGAGGTCGCGGCCGCCGCCGAGGTCGCCCGGCGACGCGGCAACAGCGCGCTCGCCGCCGAACTCGCGCTGCTGGCCGCCGAGTCGACACCCGGTCGGCACGGCGGCAAGCGGCTCGCGCGGCTCGTCGACGCCGCCGAGGAGGCCGCCCGCGCGGCCCGCGCCGACCTCGCGATGCGGGCCGCCACCGACCTGCTCGCCCGCGACGCCGTGCCCGCCGACCGGGTGCGGGCGCGGCTCGCCGTGCTCGACACGGCCGGCCAGGGGCTGACCGGCCTCGACGAGATGTACGTGCACGCCATGGAGGACTCGGAGGGGAACACCGCGCTGCGGGCCGCTGTGCAGCTGCGGCTCGCCGTCAAGTACGTACTGGCGGACGGCGATCCGGAGCGCTCGCGGACGGCGGCGGTCGAATCCGCCGCGCTGGCCGCCTCGATGGGCGACCCCCGCACGGCGGCGCAGGCGCTGACCGTCCAGGCGCGGATGGAGCGGGCCCTCGGCTCACCGGACGCGGAGGCCGTGCTCGCCCAGGCCCGCGCCCTGGAACTGGCCGAGCGCCCGCTGGGGATCCGCAACGCCGCCCAGATCCTGACGATCCGTCACGCCCTGTTCGACGGGCGCCTCACGGAGGCCCGTGACGAACTGGGCGCCCTGCTCCCGCTGGTGCAGCGGCGCGGCTCCGTCGAGGACGCCATCGAGCTGCTCAGCACGCTCGCCGAGATCGAGTCCCGGATCGGCCCGTGCGGGGCGGCGCTGGCCCACGCCGGGCAGTCGCTCGCGCTCACCCTGGAGGCCGGCCTCTCCCCCGGCCCCGCCTGGTACGCCCTCGCGCTCGCGGAGACGGCGGGCGGCAGTTTCGCCCGGGCCGCCAGCTACGCGCGCCGCAGCGTCCAGGCCTCGGAGGAGGAGGGCGACCGGGTCTTCCTCTCCCGCAGCCGGTACGCGCTCGGCCGGGTCCAGCTGATCAACGGCGACGTGGCCGCCGCCCTGGAGACGCTGCGGCGCGTCCAGGCCGACGAGCGCGCCCAGTCGACCGTGGACCCGTCGATGCTGCGCTGGCACGAGGAGCTGGCGGAGGCGCTGCTGGCCCAGGACGCGGCGGACGAGGCCTTGGCGCTCCTCGCGGAGGTGCGGCCGGTGGCCGAGCGCCTCGGCCGGTCCACGGTCCTGCTCGGCTGCGACCGGGCGTACGCCCTGTGCCTGGCGGCGGAGGGGCGGACGGACGAGGCGGCGGACCTGCTGACCCGGACGGCGGACAGTTTCGGCCGGGCGGCACTGCCGCTGGAGCGCGGGCGGGCGCTGATCGCGCTGGCCCGGGTGGAGCGGCGCAGGCGGCGCCGGTCGGCGGCGCAGAGCGCCCTCCAGGCCGCGGCGGAGGTCTTCGAGCGGGCCGGGGCGGCGCCGTGGCTGGCGCTGGCGAGCGAGACGCCGGCGGCCGGCGCGGGCGACGGGCCCGGTTCCGCCGCGGGCGCCGAGGAGGCGCTGCCCGCCCTGTCCTCGCTGACGGAGGGTGAGCTGCGGCTCGCCCGGCTCGTGTGCCAGGGCGCCAGCAACCAGGAGGCCGCGGCGAAGCTGTACCTCAGCGTGAAGACGGTCGAGGCGCGGCTGACCCGCATCTACCAGAAGCTCGACGTCCGCTCCCGCGCACAGCTGGCGACGGCGCTGCGGCCGTGAGACGGCAGCCTCGACGGACGCCCCGGCGGCTGCGAGAGGCCACCCTCGGACCCCGCTCAGGCCGTGAGAGGGCGCGCCCCAGGGCAGCCCCGTAGCGGCCTCGGGGCATGCCCCGAGGCCGCTACGGGGCCACGGCTTCCGACGGGCGCTCCGGGCTCGGAGCGCGGCGCCTGAAGCGGCGTGTCCGTGCGCCGTGCCCGGAGCGACGGGCCGGTCCGGTGACTTCGGTCCGGTGGGGCCGGTCCGGTGGGGCCGTGGAACGCCGTCAGATCGTGAACGGCCGCTGGCCGAGGAAGGTCTCGTCGGGCGAGCCGGTCAGGTAGAGGTTCGGGCGCTGCCTCCGGGGCAGCTCCCTCTGGACGGCGGCGTGGAACTCTCGGTAACCGCCCTGGAAGGCGCCGTCGTCCCAGGTCTTGAGCACGGCGGCGGTGAAGGCTCCGTTGACGTCGCCGTCGGCGGCGACCTGGTCGTCCTGGCACGCCGAGAGGAGGAGGGCGTCGGGGCCCCGGCCGGCGGCGGCCGCGGACTTCGCGAGCGAGTCGCGCAGCTCCGTGAGGAACTCGCGGTCGCGCTCGTAGAGCTGCCGCTGCTGCGGCTCGGGCATGTACCGGCCGCGGATGTCCTCGTCCGTGCCGCCGGGCACCTCGATGCTGCTGCCGCTGTGGCAGCAGTCGAAGAAGGCGACGATCCGCACGCCGTCGGCGAAGGCCCGGAAGGCCCGCTGGACCTCGTCGTCGAGGAACTGGCGGTCGTACAGGACGAGGGTCTCGTCGAGCGAGTCCGGTTCGTCGTCCGTGCCGGACTCGTCGGGGACCTGACCGCCGTGTCCGGAGTAGCTGAAGAACAGGATGTCACCCGGCACGAGCCGGGCGGCCGCCTCGCCCAGCACGGCCGTGACGTTGGCGACCGTCCCTTCGGGCGTGAGCAGCGTGGTGGTCTCGAATCCGCCGGCCCGTGCGAGCCGTGCCATGTCGTGGGCGTCGTTCTCGCAGGCGACCAGCGTCCCTTCCCAGCCCTCGTACCGGGCCGGGTCGACGCTGTTCAGTCCGACGTGCACAGAGAGTCCGGTGGCCATGGGGTGCCTCCAGGTGAGATGCGGAGGAGATGCCGAGGAGCGTCTGTTCGGGTGGCCCTGCGCCCCGACGCCGATCACGACCCTCTCCACGCGGTACTTCCATCCTATGAACCCTTCGCAGCCTCCGCTCACTCCGTCCGGTTCCGTCGTCGACGGCGACGGCGTCGGCCGGTCCGCCCTCGCCGACCGCACCGGCTACGACGAGGCCTTCCTCGGCCCCGTCGTCCCGCTGCCGCTCCCGACGCGGGAGTCGGTCCCGACCGTGCTCCTGCCGTACACGCACTTCACCGTGGTGTTCCGCCCCGACAGACGGCTCGCGGCCTCGACGGCCGTGTGCATCGAAGGGCGGGAGCTCCTGGAGAACGTCCCCCGGGACGACGTCTGGGAGTTCGACCCGCGGCTGCCCGAGGAGCACCAGGCGGGCGACGACGTGTACCGGAACAACAGCCTCGACCGGGGTCACCTGGTCCGCCGGCTCGACCCGGTCTGGGGGGCTCCGGCCGTCGCCCACCGGGCCAACACCGACACCTTCCACTTCACCAACGCCGCCCCGCAGGCCGATGTCTTCAACCAGGGGAAACAGCTCTGGCAGGGGCTGGAGAACTACCTCCTCGACCACGCCGCCGAGTACGACCGGAAGCTGACGGTCCTCACCGGCCCGGTGCTCCACGACTCCGACCCGCCGTACCGGGGGATCCAGGTGCCGCTGAGGTTCTGGAAGGTGGCCGCCTTCATGCAGGACGGAGCACTGGCCTCCGCCGCGTACGTCCTGGACCAGAGCCCCGATCTGAGCCGGGACGCCGAGCGGGCCCTGGCGGGCGCGAAGGCCGGCGCGCCGCCGCCGCTGGGCCCCTTCCGCACGTACCAGGTGCCGGTCTCGGACGTCGCGGAGATCACCGAGCTGGAGTTCGGCCCGCTGCCGGACGTGGACGTGCTGCCGCCGGCGCGCGGCCCCGAGGAACGGTGGCGGCGGCTGGAGTCGTACGACGACGTCGTGCTGCACGCCTGACGACGCCGCGGCCCCGCCGGGCAGCGATTGCGGGTGGTCCGGGGCGGTGGAACGATGAAAGGGATCACCTCCGGCGCCGGAGCGACCGGCGCTGCGCGAAGAGCGCCGGGCAGGTGCGGTATGCCGCTCACCGAGACGGAGTGGGGGCTGGTGGCCAGCTGGGTGCGGGACCATCTCCTGAACACCCCTGAGCCACGGGAGACGCTGCTGCGCGCCGGGCTGCCGGCGGACTTCGTGCACTACCTGCCGCTGACGCCGGACGCCGACCGGAACGCGCTGCTGGTGGTGGCGGCGGCCCGGCGGGACATCGCGCACCAGCGGCGGCTGCTGGCCGTGCTCGCCGGTCTCGACGCGCTGGCGGCCATCGACGACCCGCACGCCTTCGAGCAGGGCGCGGAGGCGCGCAACCTGCTCACCCGGCTGCGGGAGGACGAGCGGCTGCGGCGGTCGCCGCGGGACCCGTTCGACAGTCTGCTCCTGAAGCACGGCACGGAGGTGTTCCTGGACCGGAGCGAACTGCGGGAGAAGCTGCGGGGCTTCCTGGCCGATCCGGAGCAGACGGTGCTGGTCGTCGACGGTCCGCCGGACAGCGGGCGGTCGTACACGTACGAGTTCATCCGGCACCTGGGCCAGCACTGCGACTTCCGTCCGGTGCGGGTGACGCTGTCCCGCACGTCCACGGCCGCGCGGCTGATGGAGCGGCTCGCGGCGTTCGTGTCGGGGCCCGGGGCCGGCGAAGTACTGGCGAACCCGACGGGGTTGAACGATCCGCTGCCGTGCTTCGAGGACGCCGCGCACCGGATCGTCGCGCGCGCGACCGCGGCCGAGGACCGGTTCTGGCTGGTGCTGGACGACTGCGACCGGCTGGACCCGCAGTCGGACGTGTGGGACTGCATCGGCGTCCTCGCCCGGGCCGTGTACGAGTACACGCCGGTGCGGGCCCAGACCGTGCCCCGTCTCGTCCTGCTCGGCTACGCGACGACGATGCGCCAGCTCCCTTACGAGATACGCAAGAACGAGTGCCGGGACACGACCCGCCTGGTGGACGAGGGCGATCTGCGCGCCTTCTTCACCGAGTTCTTCGGCGACACGCTGCCCCCGGGGCAGGAGGGCTCCGTCGGCGTGCTGACCGAGACGGCCGTCGCCGAGGTGCTCCGCGCCGTCGAAGCGCCCTCGAACGGCGACAGTTACATGCGCCGGGTCTGCACGGCCGTCGAGGACGTCGTACGGCTCCGCCGGGCGCTGCCACCGGCCCCGGCACCGCTGCCCGGGGCGGCCGGACCACTGCTCCGTGACGCGCTCCGCACCGGTCTCGCCGCGCCCGCCGCCGCCCTGCCCGACCTGCGCAGGTCCTACCGCGAGGCCGCCTGCCTGCTCCAGGAGTTCGACCCGGCACGGCTGCGCCTGCCGGACGAGGAGCTGTCCACCGGGCGGGCCGTCCTGGAACTCGTCGACGACTGCACCGGCCTGCCCTCGCCCGAGGGCGCGCCGGCCACGGTGTGGACGCTCAAGCCGGAGGTCCGCGAGGCGGCGCTGGCGGGCCTCGCGGGGCCGCTCGCCGCCCTGCGCGTCCTGCGGACCAACATCGGCCTGCGCCCGGCGGGCCCCGGCCCGGAGCGCGCCGCCCTGGCCCTGCTCACCGGCGGCCTCCCTCCCGACGCGGAGGCGGCGGGCCATCCGCTCGACGACCTGCCCCCTCCCCCGGTGCAGGACCCGGTCGAGGAGCTCTCCGACACCCTTCAGGCCGTCCTGTGGCTGAGCCGGGTCCCGGGCGTGACCGGCCTGCCGGCCGTCGACGACGTCCAGCACCGGCTGGAGAAGGCCCGGCTGCTCCAGCCGATGCACCGGCTGATCCGGGGGACCTTCCACGGCCGCACCGCCGAACTCGACTCCCTGCACGCCTATCTGGCCCTGCCCGAGGAGCCGGCGGAGCCGCCCGTGCTGCTGTACGGGGTGGGCGGCATCGGCAAGAGCACACTGCTCGCCAAGTTCCTCATCGACGCGCTGGCCGCCTCACCGGACGGATTCCCCTTCGCGTACATCGACTTCGCCCGTCCGACGCTCTCCATCCACGAGCCGGCCACCGTGATCGCGGAGGTGGCACGCCAGCTGGGCGTCCGCTATCCCGCGCTCCGCGCCGAGTTCGACGCGCTCGCGGACGAGTGCGAGCGGACCGCGGCCGTGCAGCGCGGCGAACGCAACGAACTCGACGACCTGCACCAGCTGGCCGGCACGCGCGCCACGATGGGCCGCGACTACTCCGCCGACTTCCATGCCCGGGCCAGCGCCCGTGAGCAGGAACTCGCCCACCGGGCCGCGTCCCTGGTCGCCGAGGCCGTCCGGCCGCCCCCGGGCGGCACGGCCCCGCCGTTCCTCGTCGTCTTCGACTCCTTCGAGGAGGCCCAGTACCGGGGCTCCCCCGTCATCGCGCGCATGTGGGCGATCTGGACCGCGCTGCGCGCGGCCTACTCGCGCCTGCGGTACATCGTCTCCGGCCGCGCGCCGATCGACCATCCGGCCCGGATCCTCACCCCCCGCTCGATGGAGCTCACCGAGCTGGACCACCGGGCTTCGGTGGACCTGCTGATGTCGTCGGGGGTGGACGACGAGCCGCTCGCCGAGGACCTCGCCGACCGGATCGGCGGTCATCCGCTGAGCCTGCGGCTGGCGGCCCGTACGGCGGTCGCGCTCGGCACCGACTCCCGCTCGCTCGGCGAGCTGCTGCGCGGACTGCCGTCCCGGCGGCGGTACTTCGACCGGCAGGTCGACCAGATGCTGATCCAGGGCACGCTGTACGACCGCCTTCTCAAGCACATCGCGGAGGACGACGTGAGGGCGCTCGTCCAGGCCGGTCTCGCGCTCCGGTTCATCACCCCCGACCTGGTCCGTGAGGTGCTGGCGGATCCCGCGGGGCTCCGGGTGGACACCGCGGCGGAGGCGCGGCGGCTCTACGGCCTGCTGACCTCGCGCGTCGACCTGATGGAGTCGGCCGGGCCGGGGGCCATCCGGCACCGGGCCGATCTGCGGGCCATCATGCTGCGTCTCTCGGACCGGGCGCGGACCGATCTGATGCGCACCGTGGACGGCAGGGCGGTCGCCTACTACGCGGCCCGCGAGGGCGCCGGGGCCCGCGCCGAGGAGATCTACCACCGGCTGCGGCTCGGCGAGAACCCCCGTACGGTGGAGGCGCGTTGGGAACCGGGCGTGGCCCCGTACCTGGGCGGGTCGACGCACCGGGAGATGTCGCACCGCTCGGCGGCGTTCCTCCTCGGCCGGATCGGCGGCCACGTGCCCGACCAGATCATGACCGAGGCCGACCAGGAGGACTGGGAGCGGATCGCCGCGCGCGAGGTGGAGGACCTGCTCACCCAGGGGTACGTGGAGGCGGCGGCGCAGCGGCTGGCCGAGCGGCGACCGTGGACGCCGTGCAGCAGGCTGCACGCGCTGCTGGCCGAGACCCTCGCCCGGTCCGGCCGGTCGGCGGAGGCCCGTGAGGGCGCCGAGCGGGCCGTGGACCGGGCGGAGGAGGCGGGCTGCGCGGAGACCCAGCTCGAACTGCTGCAGCTGTCGGCGCGGCTCGCGCAGGACGCGGGGGACTTCGCGGACGCCGACCGCGACCTCCAGGAGGCGGAGGACCTGGCGGCGGGCCTCGGGCTGCGGTACGAGTCCCTGGGCGTCCTGGTCGCCCGTTCGCGGCTCGCGGCGCTGGCCGACGTGGACTCCGCTCCGGCCGAGGAGCGGCTCGCCCGGACCCTGCGGGGGATGCCGGACGCGGACCTGGCACGGCAGCCGTCCCTGGCCCGTACGGCGGCCGCCATGGCCTGCCGGGCGGACCCCAGGCTCCTGGAGCACACGCTGAGGCTGGTGGGGCTCCCGGCGGACGAGGAGGCCGTCATCACGGAGCTCGCCCGCTGGATCGACACCACCCTGACCGACGAGCCGGGGCTGCTCGGGCCGCTGGCCCGGATCCTGGCGTCCGCGGCCGGCGAGGCCGATCCACCCGCGGACGCGGGCCGTCCCGACCTCGAACGGATCGAGCGGTACCTGCGGGAGGCACGGCGGCGCGGCACCCTGGACGCCGTGGCCCGACAGGCGCTGACCCTGCGGGACGGCAGCGGTGACCTGCTGCTCGGGGTCGCCTCCGCGATGGACTCGGGGCCGCACGGCCCGGGCGAGGGCGGCGCGCCGGACGGCGGGCAGCCGCGTCCCCCGGCCGGGCCGCTCCCCCGGTACGGCGGCGCGGGCCTGTGGACGCGGCCGCCGCCGAACGCGGCGGGCGCGGCGCTGCGCAAGGTGCCGTTCCTGGCGCAGTCGGAGCTGGTCCGGGTCCGCAACGCGGTGATGGAGGCGGGTCTGGCCGACCGCGCCCTGCGGCCCGCGCTGCTCAGGGGCATCCCCGGATACTTCACCGCCACCCTCGAACCGATCGACGACCCCCTGGAGCAGGCGCATGCCGACCTGAACGCGATGAACCAGGTCGAGCGGCTGCTCGACGGTCTCGTGCCGCTGGAGATCTGGCTGCACAACGCGATCGAGCACGTCCGCGAGCCGGGCCCGCGGGCCGTCCTGCAGGGCGCGCTCGACGCGGTGGCGCGCGAGATCACGGGCGAGGCGGAGCTGCCGGCCGACCTGATGCCCGGGGAGCTGAAGGAGGAGATCGTCCTCCAGGACGACACCGTGCCGTACGAGTTCCTGCAGGGCGGCATCCGGGCCGGGGCGTCCGTCGCGCTGCTGCGGATCCCGCCGTACGAGTCGGGGGCGCCGCTCCTCCCGTCGTATCCGCACGGCGGCACCGGGTGGATGCTCGCACCGGGGCTGCTGATCACCAACCACCACGTGGTGATGGCCCGTTCGTGGGAGGCGGGCGTGCGGCCCTACGTGAGCGACGAGGACCTGCGGCTCCAGGCGCTGATGTCGCGCTCCCGCTTCGACTTCGTCGAGAACGCGGCAGCCGCCCCCGAGGCGACGGCCGGGGAGCTCGCCGCCTGGGACGAGGCACTCGACTACGCCATCGTGCGGCTCGCGCCCGACGAGGAAGGGCGACCGACGCTGAAGGTCGCGACCCGGCCGCTGCTCGTCCGGGAGCGGCAGCGCGTACCGGTCAACATCATCCAGCACCCGGGGGGCCTTCCGAAGCGGGTCGCGCTGCGCAACAACCTGGTGTACCGGGCCGACGACCACGACCTCCTGTACTTCACCGACACGCGGGGCGGCTCCTCCGGTTCCCCGGTCTGCCTCGACGACTGGACGGTGGTGGGGCTGCACCGCGGGACGCGGAAGGTCGACGAGGTCGAGTTCCAGGGCGGGAAGACCCGGTTCGTGAACGTCGGCACGCAGATGAGCAGCATCCTGGCCCATCTCCGCGAGTTCCGGCCGAAGTTGTACGAGGAGGTCATGGCGGCCCAGTCGGGGCGGCCGGCCCCCGGAGAGCACACGAACGGGAAGCCGAGGTGAGGGAGCATGGCGAACGGACCGAGCAGCGTGTCACCGGTCGCGACGGCCACCGAGCGGATCTTCGGCGATCTGCGGGAGGTCGCGGAGCGCGTGCGCGCCGGCCTGGAGGCGGAGATCGCCGAGTCCGCGCAGGAACTCCCCGCCGAGGTGGCGCCGGCGGCGGAGATCTCGCGCTTCGCCCGTGAGGAGCGGGCCCGCGTCCTGGAGGCCGGGGTCAGCGGCCTGGAGAAGCTGGCGGCGCACCGCGGGGACGAGCTGGAGCCGGACGAGTCGTTCGGGGTGGAGGCGATCGTCCTCCTGGAGGGCCGTCCCGCGATCCTGGTGCAGCGGCAGGACTTCGCCCCGCAGCGGGACGAGTGGTCGGTGCTCGACGGGCACCGGGCCGCGATCCGCGAGTCCCTCCTGCGGGTGGGCCGGGTCGAGGTCTCGGGGCACCCCCGGCTCGACTGGATCGGCACGGCGTTCCTGGTGGGGCCGCGCACGGTCATGACCAACCGCCACGTGGCCGTGGAGTTCAGCCGGCTGGAGGACGGCAACGGCCGGTGGACGTTCGAGTACGGCATGTCGGCGCGGGTCGATCCGGCCGAGGAGCTGCCCGTCGACGGCGTGCCGGACGCGGCCACGGTCCCTTACGAGGTCGTCGAGGTCGTCGGCATCCACCCCGACGTCGACATGGCCCTGCTGCGGATCGAGCCGTCCGCCGACGGCGCCCTGCCCAGTCCGCTCGCGGTGGCGGCGGACGCCCCGGCGAGCGTGCCGGGCCGCCCGGTCTACGTGGTGGGGTATCCGGCCTGGGACGGCCGGCGCAACGAGCCCGAGTCGATGCGCCGGATCTTCATGGACGTCTACAACGTCAAGCGCCTCCAGCCGGGCGCCGCCACCGAGTTCACCCCGGGCGGCCTGGTGATGAAGCACGACTGCTCCACCCTCGGCGGCAACAGCGGCTCCCCGGTCTTCGACCTGACCGACCACCGCGTCCTCGGCCTCCACTTCGGCGGCCGCTACCGCACGGGCAACTTCGCGGTCCCGCTGTGGGAGATGGTGGACGACCCACTGCTGGCGGCGGCCGAGGTCAACTGGGTCTAGGACCTGTCTGACAATTCCCGTCGGGTCCACTCGGACAGGCCCTAAGGGGCGAGGACGTCGGCGAACGTGCCGCGGGCGGTGGTTCCGTCCGGGAGCCGCCACTCGGCGGTGAGGCGGCCGGCGGCCTGGGCGTCGTCGGGGCCGGGGCGCAGGACGCGCCGGAGGCGGAGGGTCGGTTCGGCGGGGGTGGGGGCGCCGGGGGTCCGTACGACGATGTCGGTGCGGTCGGGGCCGTCGGTGACCCGCACCAGTTCGGCGGCGTCGGCTGCCTCGGTGAGCGTGGCGGTGACGGTGGGGTCGGGGGTGTCGTCGACGGACTGGTCCTGTGCGACGGCGCGGCCGGCGATCAGGGCGTACAACTGGGCTACGAGGACCGGGTCGTGGGTGCCGTCGTAGATCCAGCGCGTGCCGAGGACACCGTGCTCGGAGGTGCCGATGAGGGCGTGTTCGGCGCCTTCCAGCGGGGCCCCGCGGTAGGTCATGGGGACCAGGTGGACGACGACGTCGTCCCCGGTGCCGTCGGCGACGGCCATGAACTCGATGCCGACCTCGCCCGCCGGGTCGTCGAGCCGGAATCCGCCCGCCCTGGCCGGCCGCGGCCCGCCGTCGCCCGCGGTGTACCAGGCTCGGGTGGGCAGCCACTCGGTCAGCAGCTCCAGCTTGGTGGGCTGCATCGTCGTGTGGTGGATGACGGCCATCGTGGGCTTCTTCCTCTCGACCAGGACCTGTCCGGCGGATCAGGGCGCGACCCCGGCCATGATCCGCCGGACGCGCCCCGGGGGCAACCGGCGAGGCCGGAGCCCGGGAGGCGTGACGCACCGGCGCGGGTGGCGGCCCGCCCCGCCCCGGTGCCGCGATCCACTGTTAGTCTCGCCATGTCCTTTTCATCACTTTTGTTCGGCACGTCTTCGTGCCGCCCCTGAACGGGAGCAGCAATGACCGGTGGACCCGAACCCATCAGCGCCGCGGCCCGTGAGGCGCTCCGGCAGCAGCTCGCCGATCTGCGCACCGAGCGCGAGACCGTGGCCGCCACCCTCGGCGGGCCCCACGACGAGGTCGGCGACCAGGCGGACCAGGCCGACGAGTTGCGGCGCGCGGACGAGCTCGACCGGCTCGACGACCGCATCGCCGAGATCGACGGCCGGCTTCGCGAGGGATCCGCCGCCGGAGCTCCGGACGCCGTGTCCGTCGGCGTCGGCAGCTCCGTGACGGTGCGCTTCTCGGACGGCACGGAGTCCGCCCTGCACGTCGGCGAGCTCGCCGACGCCGACGACCCTGCGCTGGTGACGGCGGACAGTCCGCTCGGCCGGGCGCTCATGGGCCACCGCGCCGGTGACACCGTGACGTACGCGACGCCCGCGGGGCGGACCACGGCGGTCGTGCTCTCGCTCGGCTGACCGCCCTGCGGGAGGCTCCGTCCTCGGCGTCGTCGTCTCCCGGCTGGTGTGTGCGCGCTGTTCGCCGCGCGCGGCGCGATCCCGCTGGGCGGCGGTCCCGTACGCGGCACGGCACGGCACGACGCCCCCGGCACCGGAGTCAGGCGTCGGAGCCGTCCCCGGCGCGGGGTTCGCCCTCGCGGACGGTGCAGTGGAGCGAGTCGTCCAGGAGGTCGGGCGGGCTTGAGCGTGTGGCCCGCGTCCCTCGCGCCCTCGCCCGTCGCGCCCGCGCCGACGACCGTGTGGAGCTCGTCGATGAAGACGATGATCTCGCCGCTCGCCTTCCGGACGTCCTCGCCGTCCTTCACCGCCTTCCACGTGGGTGTGTCGAGAAGTTCGTACGACGACTCCGTCATGAGCCGCCCGATGGGGACGCTCTGCACCGCCGGGGGCGACGACGCCGGTGACATGCCGAAGAACCTGTTCAGCATGTCGCCGAACGGAGAGTGGCGACCCTGCGGGGGGGGCGAGCCCGCGGAGGGTTGCGACACGCCCGTCCCGCCCGGATGGTCCGCTTTCCCGGCTCGGGGCTCCGCCCCGTCGACGATGGCCTTATGACCTCCGCGATCCCCCCGCAGCCCCCGGACGACCCGAGCACCCCGAACGGTTCGAACGACCGGAGCACCTCGGACGCCCCGGACGACCCGAACAACCCGACCGGCCCGGACAGTCCGAACGACCCGACCGGCCCGGACAGCCCCGACGGCTCGACCGGCTCGGGCGGCCCGGGCGGCCCGGGCGGCCCGGGCGGCCCGGGCCGGCAAGGCGGGCAGGGCATCGGCGTCCGGGCCGGGACGCTGCTGCGGCGCCCCGCGCTCTGGCTCGTCCCGACGCTGCTGAGCGCACTGGTGGCGCTGCTGCTCTCGCTCCTCTACATGGGTGGCATCCTCAACCCGGGCGACCAGCTGCACCGGCTGCCCGTCGCCCTCGTCGACGAGGACCGGGGACGCCCGCTGCCGGGGCAGCGGGAGACCCTCGGGAAGCAGATCACCGACGCGATCGTCTCGGCCTCGCAGGGGAAGGAGAGCGTGGACTGGCGCCTGCTCGACCGCGCGGAGGCCCAGGACGCGCTCGCCTCCGGGAAGGTCTTCGGCGCGCTGGTCGTCCCCGAGGACTTCACGGCGTCCGTCGCCGCCCTGACCACGAACCGGGCGACGGTACGGCCGACGCTCACCGTGCTCACCAACCCCGGTCTCGGCAGCCTGGGCTCCTCCCTCACCGCCCAGATCAACCAGAACGCCGCTCACCAGGCCTCCCTGACCATCGGCAAGCAGCTCGCGGCCACCACCTCCGTCCCCACGACGCGCCTGCTGCTGGCCGACCCGGTGGAGGTCACCACCCGCGTCGGCCATCCGATCGGACGGCACAGCGGCCTGGGCCTGACCGCCTTCTACTACACCCTGCTGCTCGTCCTCGGCGGCTTCATCGGCGGGAACCTGGTCAACACCGGCGTCGACACCGCCCTCGGATACGCCGACAGCGAGCTCGGCCCCTGGCACACCCGCCGGCCGACCGTGCCCGTCGACCGCACCCGGACCCTCATGGTGAAGATGGTCATGACGGCGGGCATCTCGGTCCTGACCACGACGCTCGTGATGGTGGCGACGATCGGGATCCTGGACATGGACGCCTCGCACCTGCCGATGCTGTGGCTCTTCTCCTACTGCGCGACGGTCGCCGTCGGTCTCGGCGTCCAGGCCATCAACGCCGCCTTCGGGGGCATCGGGCAGCTCGTCTCCATGTTCGTCTTCATCGCCCTGGCCCTCCCTTCCTCCGGTGCGACCGTCCCCCTGGAGGCCACCCCCGGCTTCTACCGTTTCCTCGGCGTCTTCGAGCCGATGCACCAGCTCAGCGCCGGTGTCCGGGCGATCCTCTACTTCGACGCGCAGGCCGACGCCGGCCTCGCCCGGGGCTGGATCATGATCGCGATCGGCACGGCGGCCGCCCTGCTCTTCGGCTTCGCCATGACCCGCTACTACGACCGCAGGGGTCTCGCCCGTCTGACCCCGCAGCCGGTCTGACCGCCCGCCCGGCTTGCGGCCGGGCGGCTTACGACCGGGCGGCTTACGACCGGGCGGCTTACGGCCAAGACGCTCCCGGCCACGCGGTGGTGCCCGCTACTCCCATTCGTCCCAGGGCGGCTCGGTCTCGTCCTCGCCGAAGAGCGGCGGCTCGTCGTCGTACGGCGCGGAGGACCGCGCCACCGGAGCGGGCGCCTCGGAGGACCCGGAGGACCCGGAGGACCCGGCGGGCGCTGCGGGCGCTGCGGGCGCGGTCGGTGCGGAGTCCTGACCGGCGGCGGCCGGGGCGGGCGCCGCCGGGTCGGCTGCCGGGGCCTCGCACTCGGCCAGGGCGGCCAGGACTCCGTCGGCGTACTTGGTGAGCTTGGCCTCGCCGACGCCGCCGACGGTGCCGAGCTCCTCGACCGTGCCGGGGAAGAGGGTGGCGATCTCGCGGAGGGTCGCGTCGTGGAAGACGACGTACGCCGGTACGCCCTGCTCGCGCGCGGTCGCGGCCCGCCAGGCGCGGAGGGCCTCGAACACCGGGACGGCGGCGGCCGGCAGGTCGACCGGCACGCGGGCCCCCTTGCCCGAGCGTGCCCCGGGCTCCTTGCGAGCCGGTGCGGCGGGCGCCTTCTCCTTGCGCAGGGAGACGGAGAGGCGGCCGCCGAGGACCTCGCCGCTCCGGTCGGTGAGGACGAGCGTCCCGTAGTCGCCCTCCACCGCGAGCAGTCCCTGTGCGAGGAGCTGGCGGACGACCCCGCGCCACTCGGCGGTGCCGAGGTCGGACCCGACGCCGAAGACCGACAGCGCGTCGTGGTCGAACTGGATGACCTTGGCGGTCTTCTTGCCCTGGAGGATGTCGATGATCTGGCCGGCCCCGAACTTCTGGCGCCTTTCCTTGGCCAGCCGCCACACGGTCGACAGCAGCTTCTGGGCGGCGACCGTCCCGTCCCAGGACTCGGCGGGCGTCAGGCAGGTGTCGCAGTTGCCGCACGGCGTGCCGGACTGCCCGAAGTACGCGAGGAGCCGGACCCGGCGGCAGTCGACCGTCTCGCAGAGCGCGAGCATGGCGTCCAGGTGCATGCCGAGCGCCCGGCGGTGCTGCTCGTCGCCCTCGGAGCCCTCGATGAGCTTGCGCTGCTGGACCACGTCCTGCAGGCCGTACGCCAGCCACGCCGTGGCCGGTTCTCCGTCGCGGCCCGCGCGGCCGGTCTCCTGGTAGTAGCCCTCGACGGACTTCGGCAGGTCCAGGTGGGCCACGAAGCGCACGTCCGGCTTGTCGATGCCCATGCCGAAGGCGATCGTGGCGACCACGACGACGCCGTCCTCCCGCAGGAAGCGGGCCTGGTTGGCCGCCCGCGTGCGGGCGTCCATGCCGGCGTGGTACGGCACGGCGTCGATGCCGTGCTCCACGAGGGCGGCCGCGGTCTTCTCCACCGAGGCCCGCGAGAGGCAGTAGACGACGCCGGCGTCCCCGGCGTGCTCGGTCCTGATCAGGTCGAGCAGCTGCTTGAACGGGTTGTTCTTGGGGACGATGCGGTACTGGATGTTCGGCCGGTCGAAGCCCGCCACGAAGTGCCGGGCTTCCTCCAGCCCCAGACGCGCCGCGATCTCGGCGTGGGTGGCCTCCGTCGCCGTGGCGGTCAGCGCGATCCGCGGCACCTTCGGCCAGCGCTCGTGCAGCATGGAGAGGGCGAGGTAGTCGGGCCGGAAGTCGTGGCCCCACTGGGCGACGCAGTGCGCCTCGTCGATCGCGAAGAGCGACACCTTGCCCCGGTCGAGCAGCCGCTGGGTCCCCTCGGTCCGCAGCCGCTCGGGAGCGAGGTAGAGCAGGTCCAACTCGTCGGCGACGAAGGCCTGCTCGACGGCCTGCCGCTCGTACGGGTCCTGCGTCGAGTTGAGGAAGCCGGCCCGCACCCCGAGCGCCCTGAGCGCGTCCACCTGGTCCTGCATCAGCGCGATGAGGGGCGAGATCACCACGCCCGTGCCGTCTCTGACCAGGGCGGGGATCTGGTAGCAGAGGGACTTGCCGCCGCCGGTCGGCATCAGGACGAGCGCGTCGCCGCCACCGACGACCTGCTCGATGATCTCCTGCTGCTCGCCCCGGAAGGAGCTGTATCCGAAGACGCGCTGGAGCACCCGTGCGGCGTCGGAGATCTCGATGGATTCGTCGGAAAGGACCATCCCCGAAGCCTATCCGCCCCCGCCGACACTCCGGTCCCGTCCGCCGCAACCTGTGGACAACCCCGCCCGCGGTCGCCGCCGGGACCGGCCGACCCGCCTGGACCGGCTTCCGCGGGCAACCTCCCGGGCCGTCCCGGCAACCTCACAGGCCGTCCCGGCAACCTCCCGGGCCGTCCCGGCGTCCTTCCGTGCGGCACGCGTCGGCCGATCCGACGCCCACGGGCCACGTACGGCCCGGGGAACGCGACCAGCCGGCAGCGGACAGGACATGCGATGAGCGACAAGGCCCGGATCCTCTTCGACGCGCTCGACCTCGATCAGGACGGCGCCCTGACGCGGGCCGAGGTCATCAGCGCACTCCGGGCCAAGGGCCCGACGCTCGCCGCGCGGGGCGTCATCCCGGTCTGGGGCGTAGGGGACGACGACGCCGCCTCGGCGCTGTTCGACGAGGCCGACCAGAACGGCGACCGCGTCCTCAGCCTGCAGGAGTTCGCCACCCTGGTGGACCGCCGCTTCGGCTGGTGAGGCGCGCGACGGTCAGGCGGCCGTCGCCACGGCGGCCGTCACGGGCGTGAGGGCGGGGGCCTGGCCGTGCGCGAGGGCGGTGCCGGCGGAGGCGGCCGCGCCGAGGAGTGCGGCGTCCCCGGCGCGGACGGCCTCGCGCGGCATCGCCCGGAGCCCGGCGAAGCGGGCCCGTTCCGTGCTGTCGTACGCGGCGGCCGGCAGGGCCAGGGGGTCGACGCCCCCGCCCGCGTCCTCGGGCCGCGAGCCGAAGCCGAGGATTCGCACCGCCGGCATGCGGCGGCCGAAGTCCTCGATGGCCTCGCCCTGGCGCTGGGCGAACAGCACCGTGCTCCCGTCGAACATGAGGCAGTCGGACGCCGTCTCGGCCCGTACCGCGATCCGCGCGATCTCCTCGTGCGACAGCGGGCACGTCAGGGCGTCCCGTACGGCCGGGACCACGGTGACGCCGGCCCTGATCGCCCGCTCGCCGGCTCCCGCCGCGAGCCGGACCGCGGCGTTCACGGGACCCGGCCGATCGTGTCCGCGTGCCCGGGCTCCGCGGTGCGCACGTCCCCCGACGCCTCAGTGAGGGCGTCCCCCGACGCGGCCTTGTGGACGTCCCCCGACGCCGCCGTGCGTACGCCTCCCGACGCGGCCCTGTGGACGTCCCCCGACGCCGCCGTGCGTATCGCTTCCGTGAGGGGCAGGGCGGCGCCCTCGCGGAACGCGATCGCGTACGAGGAGTCGCCGAGGCCCGCCCGGGCGTCGGCGGCGATGCGGTCCACGTCGGTCCGCTCGGCCTCGGGGAGGGGGGCGCCGGTGCTCCGGCGGGCGGCGTCGGCGGCGCCGAGGAGGAGCGCGGCCCGGGTGAGGCCGGGGATGGTGCCCGTGGCCGCGGCGGCGCCCGCGGTCCCCTCGAAGGAGAGCGCGAGGGCGCGGGGCTCGTCGAGTTCCCGGGCGAAGGCGAGGCCTTGTGCCTGGTACGCGGCGGCCCGTTCGGGCCGGCCGCGGAGTTCGGCGGCGAAGCCGAGCTCCACGTGGATCAGGTGCTTTCCGGCGGTCGACGACGGGTAGCGGTCGCGCAGGGTCCGCAGATGGTCCTCGGCGGCGTCGAGGTCGCCCGAGCGGCGCGCCCCGAGGGCGAGGCCCATGAGCGCGAACACCTCGCCGAACATGTGCCCCTGCTCGGCGGCCGCACGCCGGGCGCGCTCGTGCAGGACGCGGGCCTCCTCCCACTCTCCGGCGAGGAGCGCGAGCCGTCCGAGGCCGGCGAGGCGGGCGGAGACCTCCGCGGCCAGTCCGAGGCCTTCGGCGAGCCGCAGGCCTTCGGTCTGCCGGGCCGTGGCGGCGGCGTGGTCGTCCTCGACCTCGGCGAGCGCGGCGAGGACGGGAACGGCCTGCAACTCGCCCCAGCCGTCGCCGAGTTCCCGGAAGGCCCGGGCTCCGCCGAGGGCTTCGCCGCGTGCGGTGCGCAGGTCGCCCTCGGCGAACGCGGTGTGGGCGCGCAGCACCCGGGTGGCGGCAACGCCCCACGGATCGGCGGTCGCGGTGAACCGTTCGGAGGCACGGGCGTTGACGCGGGCGGCCGCCGCCGGGTCGCCCGCGTGGTACAGGCCGTACGCGTACAGCCAGAGCGCGCGGCCGTGGCGCACGGGGTCGGCGATGTCCGCTTCGGGGCAGTCCGTGTCCGGCGCGTGGCCACCGGTCAGCATGAGGAACGCCCCGTGCAGCAGACGTAGTTCGGCCGATCCTTGGCCGGGGGCGGTCTCCAGGACGGCGGCGAGCGTGCGTCGCGCCTCGTGCAGGCGGCCGCGCAGCAGCCACCACGGGCACAGGGCCGTGGCCAGTCGCTCGGCGCTCGTGGGGTCGCCGGTGCGCAGGGCGTGGTCGAGGGCCGCGCGCGTGTTGGCGGACTCGGCGTCCAGGCGGGCGAGCCCGGCGCGCTGCCCGGCTCCGCGGAGCCGGGCTTCGGTGCGCTCGGCCAGGTCGCGGTGGTAGCGGACGTGGCGAGCCGCCGTGCCGTCCCACTCCCGCGCCTCGTGGAGCCGGTCGCGGGCGTAGGCGGCGACCGATTCGAGCAGTCGGTAGCGCGGCCCGTCGGCGGTCTCGACCGTCATGACGAGGGAGCGGTCGACCAGGCTGCCGATCAGGTCGAGCACGTCCTCGCGGGCTGTGCCGTCGCCCGCGCACACCGTCTCCGCGGCCTCCAGCGAGCAGCTTCCGGCGGGGACGGCCAGTCGGCGCAGCACGGCCTGTTCCGACGGGTCGAGCAGGTCCCAGCTCCAGTCGATGACCGCCCGCAGGGTCTGCTGCCGGGCCGGCAGTCCCCGCCGTCCCGACGCGAGGAGCCGGAACCGGTCGCCGAGGCGCGCCGCCAACTCCCTTACCCCTAAGGCACGTACGCGTGTCGCGGCGAGTTCCAGGGCGAGGGGGAGGCCGTCGAGCCTTCGGCATATCTCCGCGACGGCGTCCCGGGTGGTTCCGAGCCCGGCCCCCGGCCCGTCCCCGTGCCCGCCCTCGTCCTCGGCTTCGGGCGTGAAGCCGGGCGCCGCCGCCACGGCCCGTTCGGTGAAGAGCCGGGCGGCGGCGTCGGGCCCGAGGGGTTGGACGGCGTAGACCGCCTCGCCGGGCAGCCGCAGCGACTCCCGGCTCGTGGCGAGCACGCGCAGCCCCGGAGCGGTGTGCAGGAGCGAGGCGACCAGCTCGGCGGCGGGCTCGATCACGTGCTCGCAGTTGTCCAGGACGAGCAGGGCCTCACGCTCCCCCAGCGCCGCGAGGAGGGCCTCCGCCGGGTCGGCCGCGCCCCGTCCCGGGGACGTCGAGTCGCGTACGCCGAGCGCCACGGCCACCGTCTGGACGAGATCGGCGGCTCCCGCCGTCTCCGCGGGCAGTCCGCCGAACTCGACGAACCACACGCCGTCCGGCGTCCCGCCGTCCGGGTCCACCGCGAGCCGTGCGGCGACGGCCAGGGCGAGCCGGGTCTTGCCCACCCCGCCCGGCCCGGTCAGGGTCACCAGCCGTCCGGCCCCGAGGAGCCGGCCGACCCCCTCCAGGGCCTCCTCCCGCCCGACCAGCGCCGTCGTCGGAACGGGCAGACGCGGACGACGGGGACCAGGACCGGAGGAGACGGAGGCCTCGCAGGCGTACGCGCCCCGGGCGTACGAGTCCCTGGCGTACGCCTCCGGGGCGGGCCCGGCGAGCGCGGTTTCCGGCACCGGGCGGGGCCGCTCCGGGCTCGTACGGCCCGCGGCGGCGGCCGGCCCCTGGTCGGTGGCGCCGGCCGAGGACCGTACGACGGCGACGGACCCCGCGGGCTCGGGGGACGGGTCGAGCCCCGGGTCCTGCCGCAGGATCGCCTCGTACAGCGCCCCGAGTCCGGGGCTCGGGTCGAGGCCCAGTTCGTCGGCGAGCAGGGTGCGGAGTTCGGTGTACGCGGCGACCGCCTCGCTCTGCCGGCCGGCGGCGTACAGGGCCCGCATCCGCACGGCGCGCAGCCGCTCGCGCAACGGGTGGCGGGCGACGAGCCCGGCCGTCTCGCCGAGCAGGGAGGGGTCGCCGAACCCCAGCCGCGCCTCGGCCTGTTCCTCGACGACGACGAGCCGCTCCTCGGCGAGGCGTCGGGCCGTGGGGCGCGCGAACTCCTCGTCGGCGAAATCCGCGTAGGCGGGCCCGCGCCACAGCTCCAGGGCCTCCGCGAACAGGGCCGCCCTGTCGCGCGGTGCGGCGACGAGGCGGGCCCGGGCCGCGAGCGCGCGGAAGCGCTCCGCGTCGACCTCGGTCGCGCTGTCGTCGAGGCGCAGCCGGTACCCGGCGGGCTGGTGGGAGACGCGGTCGCGGCCGATGACGCGGCGGAGCTGGGAGACCTTGGCCTGCAGCGCGTTGGCGGGGTTGCCCGGGACGGCGTCCCCCCAGATGTCGTCGACGAGGCGGTCCGTCGAGACCGGACGTCCCTCGTGCGCGAGGAGGTCGGCGAGGAGCGCCCGCACCTTGGTCTCGGGCACCCGCAGCGGTGCGCCGTCGGCGTCCCACACCGCCACCGGACCGAGCACCCCGAACCTCATGGCAGAAACCCTACACATCCATGATCGTCCCGCCCTCGGTGGACCGTCAGCGGACCGTCAGCGTTCCCGAAGCGGCCTGCGCGACCTTCGGTCCAGCGGGGCTCGCCGCCCCGACGGGAACCAGGACGAGGGAGCACGACCATGACCACGACCACGACCACGACCGCCACTGCCATCACGCCCGGGACCAACCTCGGGGTCCACGAGGCCTCCCCGTTGTTCCAGCCGGCCCGCCTCGGCGCGCTGCGGCTGAGGAACCGGCTGGTCATGGCGCCGATGACGCGGAACCGGGCGGGCGCGACCGGCGTTCCGGAGCCGATCATGGCCACGTACTACGCACAGCGCGCCTCGGCCGGGCTGATCATCGCGGAGGCCGCGACGCCCAACGCGGTGGGTGCGACGTACCCCAACATCCCCGCGATCCACGACGACACGCACGTGGCCGGGTGGCGGCGGGTGACGGAGGCGGTGCGGGAGGCCGGCGGGCAGATGTTCCTGCAGTTGCAGCACGGCGGAAGGGTCGGGCACCCGGAGACCACCGGCCTCCATCCGCTGGCCCCGTCGCCGGTCCCGCTCCCCGGCACGGTCTTCACCCCCTCCGGGCACCAGGAGGCCGTGGTGCCACAGGAGATGACGAGGGCTCAGATCGACTCGACGGTCGCCGACTTCGCCGAGGCCGCGCGCCGGGCGGTGGAGGCCGGTTTCGCCGGGGTCGAGGTGCACTCCGCCAACGGCTACCTGCTGCACCAGTTCCTGTCCGGCGCCACCAACCGGCGTACCGACGGCTACGGCGGTCCCGTCGCGCACCGCATCCGCTTCACGGTGGAGGTCGTCCGCGCGGTCGCCGAGGCGATCGGCCCCGAGCGGGTGGGGGTGCGCATCGCCCCCGGCGTCACCGCCAACGGCATGACGGAGGACGACGTCGAGGCGGTCTACCCGGCGCTCCTCGAAGCCCTGCGCGACCTGGGCCTCGCCTATCTGCACGTCGTGTTCGCCGACCCCGGCCAGCCGCTGTTCCACACGCTCCGCGCGGCCTGGCCGGGCACGCTCGTCGCGAACCCGGCCCTGCCCTGGCCCGGCCCCCTGCCCGCCGACGGCGGGCGCGGCGCCGGCGAGCGCCTCCTCGCGGCCGGCGCGGACCTGGTCTCCCTCGGCCGCTCCTTCCTCGCCAATCCCGACCTGGTCGCCCGGATGCGCGCCGGCGCGCCCCTCAATCCGATCCGCGACGCCCATCTGATGTACGTGGGCGGCGAGACCGGCTACACCGACTACCCGACGCTCACCTGAAACGCCCCTGCCGGGTCGGCGGCTGCACCCGCTTCAGATGGGCCCGCCACGGGCCGTCCGCCATCTCGAACTGCACCACGAGCGGCCCCTCGGGCAGCGGGACGGTCTCACGGCGCTTGCCGATCTCGTTGACCACGTTGTCGTCCTCGGGCAGGGCGGTGTGGTCGTCGTGCCCGTAGAGCTCGAAGACGTTGACGATGAGGTTCTCGACTCCCCGGTAGTGGATGGCGAGGTCCGCCACTCCCCCCGTGTGCAGCAGCACCTCGGGGCCGCGGAAGTCGGCCTCCTCCTCCGTCAGGCGAGGGGCGGCCGCCAGCGGCGACACCTCCACCCGCCACGGCCCCTCCGCCTCCAGCCGCATCCGCAGGGTCCCGTTCTTGGGCACCGTGGCGAGCACCCGTCCCCGGAAGTCGTCCTCGGTGCTGTTGACGAGGTTGTCCGTCTCCTTGTTGCGCCAGTTGAGGACCGAGAGCCCCGTGTACCCGTCGCCCTCGACGTCGAGCCGGACGACGACCGGCCCCGGCGGGAGCCCGTCGACCGTGATCACGTCGTTGTCCCGGCCGGTCTGCGTGTACGGCTCGAAGACGGGTCCGTACGACCACAGGCCCGGCCCTCCCGGGGCGGCGGGACCGGCCGGACCGACCGGCGGAACCTGCGTCCCCGGCGTGGCCGCCGCGGGCGCCGCCGGAGGCGCGAACCCCTGGGGCGCCGGAACTGCCGGCGGAATGAGGCCCGGCGCCTTCGAGGCCGCGGGGCCCGGGTCCTGCGGTGATCCGAAGCCCTGCGCCGGCGGCGGACCGAAGGCGGGCGGGGGCGCGAACCCCGGCGCGGGAGCGGGAGCGGATGGAATCGCCGGAGTCGGCGGGGGCGCGAAACCCGGCGCGGCCGGGGGCCCGAATCCCGGCGCGGGCGGAGCGGTGAAGCCCGAGGCGGGCGGCGGAGCGGGAGCCGGGGCCGGGGCGGGAGCGGCGGGCTGAGTCGTGAACCCCGACGCGGGCGGCGGGGCAGGAACCGGAGCGGGAGCCGCGACCGGCGTGGCACCCGGTCCCGGCGGGGTGGACATCGCCGGAGCCGGGCCCGGGGACGCGCTCGGCGTGGGCGACGCGCCGGTGCCGGAGGCCGTACGGCCGGGGGCCGGGTCCGCCACGTCCACGCCGTGGTCGGTGGCGAGGCCGGCGAGGCCGTTCGCGTATCCCTGGCCGACGGCCCGGAACTTCCAGCCGCCGGCGCGCCGGTACAGCTCGGCGATCACCATCGCGGTCTCGCCGGCGGCGTCCGTCACGTCGTAGCGCGCGACGGACGTGCCGTCGGGCGCGAAGGCCTCGACCGCGAGGCCGGCGACGTCCCGGAGGACGCCGGTGTCGGTCGAACCGATCACCAGGACGCGGGTGATCCGCTCCTCGACGGCCGTGAGGCCGATGTCCAGCCAGGCCGTCCCGCCGCCCGCCGCCGTGAGCCGGACGGCGCCCGACGGGTGCACGGGCGCGCCGTGGAAGACGACGTCCCCGTCCCCCCGGACCACGCCGCCCTCGGTGAGCAGCAACGCCATCGCGTCCAGGCCGCCGTGTACGGCGATCCGCAGCGGCACGGTCGGCACGTAGCCGTTGCCGCCCTTGGTCATCTCCCCCACGACGTACCGGTCCTTCCCCTCGTGGTCCCACCCTCGTCGTTCACGGAACGATCTTGCAGCGGCGGGCGGCCGCGGACAAGGCCGCAGGAACGGGGAGGCCCGGGGGCCGGGGCGGGTGTCGTACCGCCCCGGCCCCCGGGAGTCGTGCCGCGACGACGGCCGGGCCGGTTCGTCGTCGGGGACGGTCAGGAGTGCTCGTCCTCGGGGACGCTGACCAGCCAGCGGGTGTCCTTGCGGGGCCGCAGGTAGAGGGCCCAGTAGAGGGTGGCGACCGCCGTGATGCCCCCGGTCCACAGCAGGTACTGGGTCTCCTGCATGGAGAGCACGTAGGCCAGGACGCCGATGAGGAGCACCGGGACGGCCGGCCACAGCGGCATGCGCCACGCGGCGACCTCGCGGTGCGCGCCCCGGCGGCTGAACAGTGCCGCCACGGCGACGAGCAGGTACATGCCGGTGACGGAGACGCCGGTGACGCCGTAGAGGGTGTCGAGGTTGACGAAGCACAGGCCGGCGCCGGGGACGCCGACAAGCAGGGTGGCGACCCACGGGGAGCCGAACCGGCCCAGCCGGGACAGGGCGTTGTTGACGGGCTCGGGCCAGGCCTTGTCGCGGGCGGAGGCGAACAGCACGCGGGAGTTCTGGATGACCATGACGATGCCGGCGTTGACGATGGCCAGCGCGACGCAGAGGCTGATGAAGGTGCCGACGGCGGAGTTGGACCAGGCGGCGATCATGCCGCTGATGTCGCCGCCGGTGAGGGTCTCCAGGTCGCCGGCGCCGAGGGTGATGGCCACGACGGGCACCAGGATCACGACGGTGGAGATGGCCAGGGTGGCGAGGACGGTGCGGGCCACGCTCTTGCGCGGGTTCTCCAGTTCCTCGGAGAGGTAGACGGCGGTCGAGAAGCCCTGGGTGATGAAGAGGGCGATGGCGAGGCCGGAGACCACCATGGCGCCGGTGACGAGCGAGTGGGTGCCGCCCTCGCCGGCGACCTGGCCGTGGACGAGTGCGCCGACGCCCCGCTCCGAGTGGGAGAAGCCGAGGACGGCGACGATGCCGGCGGCGACGACCTCGAGGACGAGGAAGACGCCGGTGATCCAGGCGTTGGCGCGCAGGTCGAGCAGGCCCGCGAGGGTGGCGAGGAGCATCACGCCGGCGCCGGCGAGCGGGGCGGGGACGTGGACCAGGGGCGCCAGGTAGTCGGCGGTCCCCATGGCGATCACCGGTGGCACGATCATCACCACGAGCAGCGACAGGACGAAGACGAGCCATCCGGCCAGACGGCCCGCGAGGGTGGAGACGATGGCGTACTCGCCGCCCGCGCTCGGGATCAGGGTGCCCAGTTCGGAGTAGCAGAACGCCACGCCGATACAGAGCAGCGAGCCGATGGCGATGGTCAGCGCGGCGAAGGTGCCCACTCCGCCGAACAGGTCCGGTACGACGACGAACAGGGTGGAGGCGGGTGTCACGCACGACAGCGTGAGCAGGGTTCCCCCCACGACACCGATGGAGCGCTTGAGCTTCTGCGGCACGGGGCCGGTCTGCGGGGCCAACGCGTGCGGCGCGCTGAGGGTGTCGGTCATCAGACGGTTCCGATCGGTGAGCTGGGTGTGTCCGAGGGGGAGCGGTATCGCCTCCGGGGCGGCCGGTGAAAAGGGTGGGTCCGTGGCTCCCGGGCTGAATGGAAGCCTGGGCAGAACCGCAGGTCAATGGCTTGGAAGCTGCGGAATCCGTTGTTCCGACAGCCCCCGGGGGACCCTGGGGGCGTCAAGGTCGCGTCAAGAAGGCGAAAACGCCCCGTGCGGGAACCGCACCCCGCCCGCCTCGACTTTTCCCGCCCTTTACCGCCGCTGTCCGGCCTTCGGACACCCCGGCCGCGGCGGCACCGCTCCTACCGGCGAGTAGGGCCCCCGGTCGTCGCGGCGGCACCGTTTCCACCGACGAGTACGGCGCCGCCGGCCGTCGCGCCGGCCCCTCCACCGGCTGACGCCCCGCGCTCGCCCCGTGTCAGGGGGTGACGGTGACGGGCGGCGGTGTCCAGCGGCGGGTGCGGGGCGGGCCGGACGGCACGCCGTAGTCCTTCCTGAGGTGCTCGGGGATGGCGTAGTGCATCACGCGGCCGCGGGTGAGGGAGGACAGTTCGAGGACGGTGGTGAGGTGGCCGAGGCGGTCCAGGGCCCAGGCGCCGAGCGGGGAGTGGTCCTCGATGCTCTCCAGGACGCCGAGGAGGTGCGGGACGGCCTTGACGACCGTGTCCCAGCGGGTGCGGGGCACCTCGAGCCAGTCGGCGCAGGTGTCGCCGACGAGGTAGCGGATGAGCGACGAGACGATCGGGTCGAAGAGGGTGCCGGGCACCACCTCCTCGTACAGGTCGATCAGCTGCCGGGTCAGGTGGGCCCCCTCGGGTGAAGGACCCATGTGGCGCACCATGTACAGGTCGAGGAACCGGCGCGCCTCGTCGAGCGACTTCGGCACGGCCTCCTGGTCGACGCCGAGCATGGCGCCGACGACGCGCCAGGCGTAGGAGTACGCCTCCGCCCCCTCCGTCGACATGTGGATGCCGAGACGGTGCAGGCTGTCGAGGACGAGCATCGAGAAGAACATCTGCCCGCCGATCATGTCCTCCTGACAGATCGGCACCCCCAGCGAGGCGGTGTCCCAGCGGTTCTCGCGCTTGAGGTGGTGGCGGATGGAGGCGTGCAGCAGGCGGACCTTCTGCGCGGCGGGGATGAAGCGGCTGCCGGCCTCGAAGGCGTCGGGCTGCATGAGGTGGACGGTGAACTGGCCGGTCTCCGCCATGCGTTTGGACGGGTACTCGAGGCCGTGCGTCGCCGACAGCAGCTTCGCCACGTGCGGGACGACGTAGCAGGCGGGCATGGAGGCGAAGGAGAGGGCGGTGGAGATGTGCACGTTGTTGTCGATGAAGAACAGCCGGGCCTTCTCCATCTCGCCCCAGTCCACCCAGGCCGGCGGGGTGGCGGTGGCTTCGAGGTACTCGCGGGCGACGTCGGGCAGCCCGTCGGGCAGCGGGGACCCCGCGGTGGAGACGTACCGCATCAGGGTGTTGAACGTGCCGACCTCGCCGCGCTCGAAGAGCGTGGCGACGGTGGCGTCGGCGAGTTCGTCGCCGGTCTGCCGCAGGGCGTCCATCGACGCCTCGGTGTGGATCACGAGAACTCCTGGGGGTCGGTCCGTCAGTACCGGCGGACGGCCGCCGAGTGCGCCAGGGCGGTGAGCGCGGCGGCGGAAGCGGGTGGCAGGTTCAGCTCGTCGAGCGCGCGCAGGGATTCGTCGACCCGTGCGGTGATCATGGCCTCGACCCGTTCGGGGGCCTTCAGGCGCCGCATCACCTCGCGTACGGCCTCCGACGCGTCCCCGTCCGGGCCGGACCGGCCGAGCAGGTCGCGCAGCCGGTCGCGCTCCTCGTCCCCGGCGAGCCGCCAGGTCTCCGCGAGCAGGGCCGTCGGGCGGCGGCCGCGCACGTCGTCGGCGCCGGACTTCCCGGTGGTCGCCTCGTCGCCGAACAGGCCGAGCAGGTCGTCCCGCAGCTGGAACGCCTCTCCCAGCGGGAGGCCGTACGCGGAGTACCCCTCGCGCAGCCTCCCGCCCGCCCCGGCCAGGGCGCCGCCGATCAACAGCGGTTGCTCGACGGTGTACTTGGCGGTCTTGTAGCGGATCACCTTCAGCGAGGCGGTCGTGTCCGGGGCGGCTCCGGTGTGCAGGATCTCCAGGCACTCGCCCGCGATCAGGTCACGGGCGAGCGCGGCCCAGAGCGGACGGGCCCGGCCGAGGTGGGCGGCGGGCAGACCGCTGGTGACGAACAGCTGCCCGGCGAGCGACATGAGCAGGTCGCCGACGAGCATCGCGAGGGACCGGGCGCCCGCGGAGACCCGCGGGTGGTGCGTCACGGCGTCGCGCAGCGCCATGTGCACGGTGGGGCGGCCGTGACGCAGGGGGCTGTCGTCGATCAGGTCGTCGTGGACGACCGCCGCCGCGTGCACCAGCTCCATGGAGGCCGCCGCGCGCAGCATCGCCTCGCTGTCCGGCTGCCCGACCGCTCGCCAGCCCCAGTGGCAGAACGCCGCCCGCAGCCGCTTGCCGTCCGCGACGGCCGCCTCCACCTGCTCGGCCACCGGCCCCAGCGCGGGGTCGACCTCCACCAGCCGGTCGGCCTCCTCGGCCGCGTACCGCCGCAGCACCGCGTCCACGCGCGCCTTGAAGGCGGCGGCGTCCCACCGGTCAGGCACCGTCGCCGGCCCGTCGGGCGATCGCGTGCCGGGCGAGCACCTCCAGGTGCGGCGGGGGCGCCGACGCGTACCGGTCGAGCACGAGCCGACCGCGCGCCTCCAGGTCCCGCTCGGCGTCGGCCGCGACCTCGGCGGCGTCCGACCGTCTCAGCAGCCCCCGTACGATCCCGATCCCCGTGCCGACCGCCTCCACCGCCAGGTCGGCGAGACCCGCCGCCACCAGCACCACGCGCTCGTCCAGCCCCTCGCGGGATCCCGTTTCTCGCGTCACGCCCACTCCCCCACCCGCGGTCCGGCCGCGGTGTCGACATCAGTCCCCTCCAGGGTCGCGGCGGGGCGGCGACGGGCGCGGCGGAACTCACCAACGAGTGATCGACTCGTCGGCGCGTACGAGCGCCGACGCGCGCCCGCGCGTGGGCACGCGCGGGCGGAGTGCGCCCGCGCGTTCGGCGGGACCAATTCGGAAGGCCCTCTTGCCCGTTGGAACCTTCCTTCTAAGAATGCTCATGACAACCGAAGGATTTTCGGTTGCACGGTCCTCAGAGGGGAACCCCCACATGAACAAGCCTCTCGCCGGCGCCCTGCTCGCCCTGCTCCTGGCAGGCGCGACAGCGACCCCGGCCGCGGCCTCCATACCCCAGGAGACGGCCGCACAGGCTCCCGCCCCCACCACCCGGGTCCAGGCACCGGCCCCCGCGACGCAGGCCGCGGCCACCGTCGACTTCGCGGGCACGGTCGCGCTCAGCAACTGCTCCGGCTCCCTCGTCCGCGCGCCCGGCTCCCTGCCGAGCGACCCCGCGCTCGTCCTCTCCAACGGCCACTGCCTGGAGACCGGCTTCCCCGGGCCCGGCGAGGTCGTCAAGGACCAGCGGTCGAGCCGCTCGTTCTCCCTGCTCAACTCGGCCGGAACGAAGGTCGCGACGCTGCGGGCGAGCAAGATCGCCTACGCCACCATGACCGACACGGACATGTCGGTCTACCAGGTGACCAAGACCTACGCGCAGATCCAGAGCCAGTACGGCATCAGCCCCCTGACCCTCAACGACGCGCACCCCGTGCAGGGGACGTCGATCAAGGTGGTCTCCGGCTACTGGAAGCGGATCTACAGCTGTGACGTCGACGGCTTCGTCTACCGCCTCAAGGAGGGCGACTGGACCTGGAAGGACTCGGTCCGCTACACCTCCTCCTGCAACACCATCGGCGGCACCTCCGGCTCGCCCGTGATCGACACCACCACCGGCAAGGTCGTCGCCGTCAACAACACGGGCAACGAGAGCGGTGAGAGCTGCACCGTGAACAACCCGTGCGAGGTCGACCAGAACGGCCTCGTGACGGTCCGCCAGGGCATCAACTACGCCCAGCAGACCTACACGCTCGTCCCCTGCATCGGCCCCGGCAACGTGATCGACCTCAACCGCGCCGGCTGCGCGCTGCCCAAGCCGTGACGCCACCGCCCCGCCGGCCGCCGTCCGACGGCGGCGGCCGGCGGGGCGGCCCGCGCGATGCCCCGGCACCACTCACGTCCGGGTGAGTACGCGTACTCATCACGGGCGCCTCCCTCGCGGCGAGACTGTGCCCACCAGCGAGAGAGGCCGACGAACCATGCAGCAGACCCGACGCCCCCGACCGTTCCGTCCCCCGGCCGGCGAGACGTCCACCCGCCCCATCGCCCTCCCCGCACTCGTCGCCGGTGCCCTGGCGGCGGCCCTCCTCCTGACGGGCTGCGCGGGCCGGGAACGCGTCTGCGGCTCCGGCCACCACCCGGTCAAGGCGGTCGGCAACACCGACGGCCAGGACTGCGTCGCCGACGGCCAGGAGCCCCCGGAGGGCTATGTCCGCTACCCCGCCGGCATGGTCCCCGAACACGTCGGCGACAAGTGGGACCGCCACTGGGGCACGGTCGTCGTGGACGCCGAGGGCCGCCCGACACGGCCCTGACGCGCCGACGGGGCGTCCCGCCCGTCGGAGCGAGACCCTCGCTCCAAGGGGGAGGGGGCGGTCTCCGTCCCCCCGCGCCAAGCTACCTTGAACCCCGACGGCCATCACAAGTAGCCGCCAGAGCAAGGGGGTTGGGCACATGGTGTGGGATGCGGCGGATACGGCGCCCGTCAGCGGTGACGGGTTCGGGGACTACTACCGGGCGCATGCGGGGTCGCTCGTCGCCCTGTCGCTGCTGCGGGGCGCGGACCTGCTGGAGGCGGCACGGCGCGCCCAGGACTCCATGACGGTGGCCCGGCGATGGACGGACCTGCTGGACGCGAACGCGGCCGGGGCCGCGAAGGACACCAGGACCCCCGTGGTCACCGCGCAGGCGCTGCGGGCCTGGACGTGCCGGATGACCGTCGGCGGCGGCTGCGGAGCGTTCCGTCCGGCGCACGGGGCGGTGCCCGCACTCCTGGGGAGGGGCAGCACCGACGCCCTGGTACAGGTCCGGACGGTCGTGGCGCTCGCCCCGCTCAGCGAGTTGAACGAGCGTCAACTCGACGTCGTCACCTTTCGTCTGGCCGGGTGCGCGCCGGGAGCGATCGGGTACGAGCTTGGCCTGTCGATGCCCAAGGTGCACCGCACCCTGCGCCACGTCGGCAAGCTGCTCGCGGCGGAGCGGGAAGCATGGCAGGCCACGGGTGCCGAGGCGCCGGCGGAGCCCGAGGGGCCCGGGACGGCCCAGGGGTCCGGCGAGGCGGACGCCAGGTTCGCGGAACTGCTGGGCGAGCTGGCCGCCGCCCTGGATCCCGTCCTCGACCTGCGGGCCGGGCTGGACGAGGTCAGCGGCTCCACGGGCGCCGACGGGGCCACCGCTCGCCGCGCCCCCCTACCGCTGTGGAACCTCGGCACCCCGCTCCCCGTGCCACCCTTCGGCGCACCCGTGCCGCACTCGTTCGCCGCGCCCGTGCCCTCGGGGGTACGGGCGTACGCCGCCGGCCTCGCCCGGTGCGACGCGCAGGGCCGCGAGGCCGCGCTCGACGGGCTTCCCGCGGTCGAGCTGGCGGCCGTACGGCTCGGAGCGGTGTTCGCCCTTCAGGTGGAGCGGTTCCGGCGAAAGGCCGAGAGGTCCGGGACACGGACCGCCGGAGACGAGTTCCGGCGGGAGGACGCCCGGGCGTTCGCGGTCGCCCTGGCCCAGGACGCCGCGCTCGCCGCGCCGATGTTCGACGCGGTGAAGGACCTGGACGTCCCGCGCCGCGTCGGCTTCCTGGCGTCGGGCCTCGCCCATGACGACCCCTGGACGAACGAGGTCTCCTACGACGGGATCGAAGCCTCCCTCGCCCTGGCCCAGTTCCGGCGCGCGGCGGTGCGGACGGCGCTGCGCGCGTCGCACCGGCCGGGTGCGGCCACCTCCCCGCAGTCCGGCGGTCCGCTCGCCGAGGCCCTCACGCAGTCCCTGAGCGACACCCACCGGATGATCCGGCAGCTCGACGAACTGAACGGCGACCTCTCGCGTGCCGAGTCGACCCTGCCGGACGGCTACCCCGTCGACATGACCCGGGACTTCGACCTCCACGAGAGCTTCCACGCGGACCTGGCCCTCGGCATCGACGCCGTCCGGGAGGCCCTGGGGGGTGTCCTGCCCGGCTCCACTTCCCCTGCAGGCCCCGGGACCCCCTAGCCGACGCTCCCCCGCGTGTCAGTCCGCAATGTTCCGGGGTCTCCCGGACCCCGTCGCGTTGCTAGCGTCCAGGCCTGCCGGACGCACCGTCACGCATGCGACCTGGAGGTCACGTTGAGCGCGCAGCACCCCACCCGCAGGAACATCCTCAAGGCCGCCGGAGGCCTGTCGGCCGCGATGGCCGTGGGCGCCGGAGGCGTCCTCGGGGCGGCGGCCCCCGCGTCCGCCGCCGGCGACGGCTTCGGCCTGCGGATCGTCGACCGCAACGAGGCGGACCACCGCATGTGGTACTACCGGTTCCAGACGGACGCGATCGGCTGGAACCCCGGCGTCAACGTGCTCCTGCCCGACGACTACCACTGGAGCGGACGCAGGTACCCGGTGCTCTACCTGTTCCACGGCGGCGGGACCGACCAGGACTTCATCACCTTCGACCGCGAGGGCGTCCGCGACTGGACCGCGGGAAAGCCGATCATCGTCGTCATGCCCGACGGCGGACACGCGGGCTGGTACTCCAACCCCGTGAGCTCCAACGTCGGCCCGCGGAACTGGGAGCACTTCCACATCGCGCAGCTGCTGCCGTGGATCGAGGCGAACTTCCGCACGTACGCCGAGTACGACGGCCGTGCCGTGGCCGGCTTCTCCATGGGCGGCTTCGGCGCGCTGAAGTACGCCGCCAAGTACTACGGGCACTTCGCCTCGGTGAGCGCCCACTCCGGCCCCGCGAGCCTGCGCCGCGACAACGGCCTCGTCGGCCACTGGGCCAACGCCAGCGCGGCGGCCCTGGACCTGAACGGCGGCACGATCTACGGTGCTCCGTTCTGGGACGAGGCCCGGGTCAGCGCCGACAACCCGGTGCAGCGGATCGAGAGCTACCGCCACAAGCGCGTCTTCCTGGTGGCCGGCACCAGCCCGGACCCGATCAACTGGTTCGACACCGCGAACGAGACCCAGGTCCTCGCGGGCCAGCGCGAGTTCCGGTCCCTCCTGGGCAACGCGGGGATCCCGCACGAGTGGTACGAGCTGCCGGGCGGCCACTTCATCCGCCACGACATGATGCGGCGCGACATCGACGGCATCATCGGCCGGCTCCGCAAGGCGTGAGCGGCGCGCCCCGCAAGTCCCGTCCGTCCCGAGACGATCGAGGGGAGGAGCGTCCCGTGCCACCCGGACTCTCCCGCCGCGTGCTGGGCCGCGTCCTCGCGGCGGCAGCCGTACTCCTGCCGGCACTGGTGGCCGCGGCCCCGGCCACCGCCGGGACCTCCGCGGCCACCGGCCCCGTCCTCGCGTGCCCGACCGCGGGTTTCGTGAGCCAGCCCTTCCACGCGGGCCACAACGGCGTCGACATCGCCAACGACGTCGGGACGCCCATTTACGCCGTCGCCGACGGCGAGGTGACCATCTCCGGGTACACCGGCGACTACGGCCAGTGGATCCGCGTGCGGCACCCGGACGGCCGGACCTCCGAGTACGGGCACATGTCCCGGCGGGACGTCGTGGTCGGCGACCGCGTGGTGGCCGGCCGGCAGATCGCCCTGATGGGCGCCGAGGGAAACTCGGACGGCCCCCACCTGCACCTGCGGATCTGGGGTGACCCGTCCCTCTCGTACGGCATCGACCCCGAGGTCTATCTGGCGGAGGGCGGCGTGGTCCTGCCCTGCGTCCCGGGCAGCGGTCCGCGGCCCGTGCCGCCGGTGTACCCGGCGGAGTCGGGGCGGGTGGTGGCGGCGCGGTCCGCTGACGGCCGCCTGGAGGTTTTCTCCGCCGGAGCGGACGGGGTCCACCACGCCTGGCAGCGGGAGGCGAACCGCGACTGGTCGGAGTGGGAGGCACTCGGCGGGCCCCGTGACGCCTCACTGGCCATCGCGCCCGACGCGGACGGCCGTCTGGAGATGTTCGCGATCGACGGGAGCGCCTTCCGGCACCGCTACCAGCTCTCCCCGTCGGGCGCCTGGTCGGGCTGGGAGGACTTCGGCGGCGGCGGCCACGACATCGCGGCCGGTGCGAACGCCGACGGCCGCATCGAGGTCTTCGCCTCGGGACCGGCCGGCGTGTTCCACCGGTACCAACTCGCTCCCAACGGCGGCTGGTCCGCCTGGGAGGCGACGGGCGGCGGTCCCGCCGACAGCCGTGTCGAGATGGAGAAGTCGCCCGACGGCCGTCTCGAGGTGTTCGCGCTCAACGGCCGCTCCTTCCAGCACCTTTACCAGACCGCGCCGAGCGGCGGCTGGTCCGCCTGGGGCGACTTCGGCGGCGGTGGTCACGACCTCACCGTCGATCACACCGCCGACGGCCGGATCGAGGTGTTCGCCTCCGGACCGATCGGGATCTTCCACAAGTACCAGACGAGTCGTACGAGTTGGTCGGGCTGGGAAGAGACGGGCGGCCCCGCGGACGCGCAGCTCAGCAGCGAGCGCACGGCCGACGGCCGCGTCGAGGTCTTCGCCATGAACGGCCATACGGCCGTGCACGCCTGGCAGACCGGGGTGAACGCGTCCTACGGCGCGTGGGAACCCTTCGGCGGGGGCGGCACCGAGGTCACCGCCGCCTCCAATGCCGACGGCCGCATCGAGGTCTTCGGCACCAACCCCACCGGCACGTTCCACAGCTGGCAGACCGGCTTCGCGGCCTGGTCCCCCTGGGGCTGGGTCAACAGCACCGCGGGGCCCGGCCTCGGCTGACGGGATCCCCGGCCCTGGCCTCGACTGAGGGGATCCCGGGCCCCGGCCTCGCGTGCCGGGCCCGGGTGCCCCCACCCTCGGTCCCCGGCCTCAGCCCTGGGTCCCCGGCCCCGACCCTGGCCCCCGGCCGCCGGCACCCCGGCCCCGGCCCCCTGCTTCCTGGAGGGACTCATGCTTCCGATCAGCAGAAGGAACCTGCTCCGGGGCGCCGCCGGCGCGGGCGCGCTCTCGGTCGCCGGAGCCGCCCGCGCGGTGGCCGTCGGCACCGTCCCGCCCCCGCGATGGGTCGGCGCGGGCCCGTTCGCCCGCGTGTACGACCCGTCCACCGTCGGGGGACCGCGCTACCTCAACGACCACACGCTGATCAGGGCCCAGGGCCGCTGGCACCTGTTCGGCATCGTCGGGGACGCCGCACCGCCCGGCGAGGCACCGGACAGCGCGGCGGAGATCTCCTTCGCCCACGCCTCGGCGCCGGCCCCGTACGGTCCCTGGACCACCCACGCCGACGCGCTGACCGTCGATCCGTCGTACTTCGGCGAGGAGCACCTCTGGGCGCCGCACGTCATCGAGGCGGGCGGCGGGTTCCTGATGTTCTACGCCGCGGGGGGCGCGAGCGGCGCCGCGATCAACCTGGCCACGTCGACCGACCTGTTCACCTGGACCCGCGAGCCGTCGGGGCCGCTGTTCCGGGGGCTCGCGGCCCGTGACCCCATGGTCGTGCGGGTCGGCGGCGAGTGGGTCATGTACTACACCGAGCTGTCGGGCGCGGGCGGTCACCACGTCGTGGCGTACCGCAGGTCCGCCGATCTGGTGCGCTGGAGCGAGCCGGGCGTGGCCTTCACCGACGCGAGCACCGACGCGACCGTCTCGGTCACGGAGTCCGCGTACGTCGTCGAACGGGACGGCTGGTACTACCTGTTCATCGGCCCGCGCAACGGCTACGAGGGCACCGACGTCCTGGTCTCGCGCGACCCGTTCCACTTCGACCTCACCGGCCGCTCGGGGCACGTCCCCGGGCACGCGGTGGAGGTGTTCGCCGACGGGGAGGCCTGGTACGCGAGCGCCGCGGGCTGGTTCGAGCAGGGCCTGCACCTCGCTCCCCTCCAGTGGCGGGACACGCCACCGCCCTGGCAGAGCCCGGACAATCCGGTGGCGGGCCTCGACGTGGCGGGCCGGCTCACGGTGTTCGCGCTCGACGCCGCCGACCGCTCGATGCTGCGGCGCGTCCAACTGGCCCCGGACACCGACGCCTGGTCGGAGTGGGAGGCCTTCGGAGGGCCGGCCGGCGCGGTTCCCACGCTGGGACGGAACGCCGACGGCCGCCTGGAGGTGTTCTCGCTCGCCCCGGGCGGCGTGAACCTGCACCACCGCGCCCAGCGGCCGGACGGCGGCTGGTACGGCTGGGAGGAGTTCGGCGGTCCGGCCGGCGCCGCCCCCGCCGTGGCCCGCGGCGCCGAGGGGCGTCTGGAGGTCTTCGCGTCGAGCCCCGGCGCCTCCTCGTTCGCGCGGCGGCGCCAGCGGTCGCCCGGCTCGACGGCCTGGGACGCGTGGGAGCCGGGCTTCGGCGGAGCCGCGGGCGCGCCGCCGGTGGCGGCGGCCAACGCGGACGGCCGGTTGGAGGTGTTCGTCCTGGCCTCCGGCGGCGCCGGGGTCCGTCACCGCTGGCAGGAGTCCCCCGGCGGCGCCTGGACCGGCGCGTGGCACGCCTTCGGCACGGCTGCCGGGGCCGCGCCGCGGGCGGCCCGGGACGGCAGCGGCCGGCTCACCGTCGCCGCGATCGGCCCGTCCGGCGTGGGGACGTTCGCACGGCGCCAGAGCGTGCCGAGCGGCGGCTGGGACGGATGGCAGCCGCTGTTCGACTGGAGTGCCGCCGCCCCGGCGTTCGCCGCCGACGCGGACGGCCGTCTGGAGGCGTTCTCCCTCAGCCCCGGCGGGGCCCGGCTCGTGCACCGCCGGCAGAACTCGCCGGGCGGCGGCTGGGATCCCGTCGCCGAGTTCGGCGAATCCGGCGTCAGGCTCGCGGCCGCCCCGTCGGCCGCCCTCGACTCCACCGGGCGGATCCACGTCTTCGCCGTCACGCCGGGGGGCCTGGTGCGGACCCGGGTCCAGGCGTGGCCCAGCGGCGGCTGGCGTCCGTGGGCGGCCTTCGGTGACCGTCCGGTCGTGCCCGTCGTGTCGGGGAGTCCCGCACTCTGAGTGCGCGCGGCGCGGCGCTCCGTACGGATCGCGCCAAGTAGGAGGAGCGAAGAGGAGGTTCGCCGCCCTCACGAACCTCCCCGGATCGCCCCTTACCGCCCTGCGGACGTGGTGACCTTGCCCACCTTGTGCGGGGGCGTCCGTCCGTCCGCGCCCGCGGCCCGGGGGTGCGCGGCAGCGGCTCACGGTCGGGGACCGCGCCGGGCCGCCCTGCCGCGCCGCACACCGGGGGGCGGGGGGCGCCGGTGGTCGCAGACGGCGGCAATCGACACCAAATCGCCGTCGTCGCACGGCGATGGGGTGGCCTGGGTCACAAGCCGGTGCTACCCCTCGGTAGGCGAGGTCGCGGGTCCCGTGGAGGGCGTCGGGGAAGTGTTGCGCTCCCCGGGGCGGAGGCCCGCCGGCGACCCCGGCGGCACCCGGCCGAAGTGGCCGAAGCACGCCGGTGAACTCCCCTGACCCGTCAGTATCGTTCCTCGTCCGACAACCGTGACGGGACGAAGAGGGGGAAGGACCGCGATGACGCCGCGCGACGCCGGCGACACCACGGAGCACGACCGCACGGCCCTGCTCCCGCCCGGCTACCGGGTGGGCGACTGGGTGGTCACCGAGCTGATCGGCGCCGGAGGCTGGTCCACGGTGTACGCGGCACGGGCGGCCGAGGCCGCTGGGAGCCGTCCGGTCCGGGACCGGGCGGGCCGGTCGCCGGGGAGCGACGACGTGGCGCTCAAGGTCATGCCGACGGCCGGGCTGGCACCCCGGCAGGCGCGCAGGATCGTGGAGTCCGCCCGGCGCGAGGTCGAACTCGGGCGCAGGGCCGGTCATCCCCGGCTGATCGGCCTGCGGGAGTCCTTCGTCCTCTCCGCGCCGGACCTGCCCGCGGTGGACGGCGCGATCGTGCTGGTCATGGAGCGGGCCGCCGGCTCCCTGCGCGAACTCCTCGACGCGGGGGTGTCCGAGGGCGAGCGCGGCGGCCTCGTCGCGGGGATCTGCGAGGGGCTCGCCCACCTCCACCGGTCGGGCTGGGTGCACGCCGACCTCAAGCCGGAGAACGTGCTGCTCGGCCGGGACGGTTCCGTGCGGCTCTCGGACTTCGGCCTCGCCACCGAACTGACCGGGACGCACGGGTACGTGCCTCCCCTCGGCACTCTGGACTACCTCCCGCCCGAGCGCTGGCGGGCGCCGCTCGGGGAGCTCGGCGTGGAGGTCCGCCCGAGTGCGGACATCTGGGCGCTGGGTGTCGTCATCCACGAGGTGTTCGCCGGCGGTGCCTCGCCGTTTCCCGGCGCTACGCCGCTGGCCCGGGGCGCCGCCGTGCAGGAGTACGGCGAGGGGCGGGCGCCGCTGCGCATGGACCTCGCGGTGCCGCCGTTCTGGCGCGCGCTGGCCGCCGACTGCCTGGCGCCGACGCACGCGGCGCGCGCCCCGCACACGGCCGAGAGCCTGCTCGCCCGCATCGCCGCGCACGAGGGGACGCGCGGCACCCGGGTGCGAGGGGCGCGGAGCCGGGCCCGGAGCGCGGTCCTCGCCGGACTGCTCTGCGCGGGCGTCGGCGCGACCCTGTGGTCGGACGCGGTACGGGAGGGCGGGCCGCCGGGTCCGGGCCGTGCGGGCGCGACCGCCGGCACGGTCCGGGTGTTCAACGCGGAGCGGGGCTGCCAGGACCGGGCCGACCGGGACCCGCAGTGCAGTCTGGGGCTGGCGATCGATCCGCTGCGGCCGTACGCCGTGGGAAACGTCGTACCGACGCGGGTGTGGCACGGCGACGAGCTCACGGCCGACTGCCGGCTGTCCGACGGCCAGCCGGTCATCGACGAGGAGGACCTCCAGTCCACCCTCTGGTTCCGCGTCCGTCTCCCCCGGGGTTCGGCGTACCCCGCCGCCTGGCTCCCCGCCGTGCGCACGAAGGACCGGCCGGCGCTGCCGGGGTGCCCCCGTCCCAGGTCCGCGCGCTGACGGCCCCCGGTGAGCGGCGTACCGGTCACCGGGGGCGTCGCGGACCCTGGGCGGACGGGCCCGCGGGGTCTTTTCCTAGTCGATCGCCGGGCCCGGGCCGTTCAGCCAGCCCCAGTTCGCCCAGGTGGAGAAGCCGGTCTGCCAGCGGTGGTAGACGCCGGCGTGGCTGGTGCCGAAGACCTCGATGCGGCCGTCGGCGTTGTGGGCCGCGCCGATCTCGGTGCCACCGCCGCCGAAGTCCTCCCAGGCGGTGTACGGGGCGTTGGGGCCGGTCTGCCAGGCGTGGCTCGCGGTGGTGGCGTTGATCGCGAAGACCTCGAC
>NZ_JBWKCA010000029.1:0-79713 GCF_056436715.1 Streptomyces sp. NPDC043176 | reverse complement strand
GGGGGGGGGGGGGGGGGGGGGGGGGGGGGGGGGGGGGGGGGGGGGGGGGGGGGGGGGGCCGCCCGGGGGGGGGGGGCGGGCCCCCCCCCCCCCCCCCCCCCCCCCGCCCTCATGCGCGTACGGGCTTAGCTGAACGAGTCGCCGCAGGCGCAGGAGCCCGTGGCGTTCGGGTTGTCGATGGTGAAGCCCTGCTTCTCGATCGTGTCGACGAAGTCGATCGAGGCACCCCCGAGGTACGGGGCGCTCATGCGGTCGGTGACGACCTTGACGCCGTCGAAGTCCTTCACGACATCGCCGTCGAGCGAACGCTCGTCGAAGAACAGCTGGTAACGCAGGCCGGAGCAGCCGCCGGGCTGAACGGCGACGCGCAGGGCCAGGTCCTCGCGGCCTTCCTGGTCGAGGAGGGCCTTGACCTTGGCCGCGGCGGCGTCGGACAGGAGGATGCCGTCGCTGACAGTGGTCTTCTCGTCCGATACGGACATCTGCTTCTCTCCCGGTGTGTACGGAGACTGCTTGCCGACGGTTGCAACCGGCGGTGTCCCGGATTCATTCCGGGGCGAGCGGTGTTTCTCCTTTCATGCTCGCACACCATGTCCACGAGTGCGGACGGCGAATTCGTCACATCGACACTATGGACATCGTCAACGTGACGTGAAGCGGTTATGATAGATAGCGTCATTTAGACGAAAAGGTTTCCCCGAAGACCCCAATGAAAGGGTGCGTGACGTGACCACCGCCCAGCCCCTGGATGTGCAGCCGACGCCGCTCGCCCTGCTCCTGCTCGGCCGCGAGGCCGACCCTAAGAGCGAGCGCGGCGTGGAGTGTCCCGGCGATCTGCCGTCGCCCTCCGACCCGGACCTCGTGGAACGCGCCCGCGCGGCCAAGGAGAAGCTCGGGGACAAGGTCTTCGTGCTCGGCCACCACTACCAGCGTGACGAGGTCATCCAGTTCGCCGACGTCACCGGTGACTCCTTCAAGCTCGCGCGCGACGCGGCGGCCAAGCCCGAGGCCGAGTACATCGTCTTCTGCGGCGTGCACTTCATGGCGGAGTCGGCGGACATCCTCACCGGCGACGACCAGAAGGTCGTGCTGCCCGATCTGGCGGCCGGCTGCTCGATGGCCGACATGGCCACCGCCGAGCAGGTCGCCGAGTGCTGGGACGTGCTGACCGAGGCCGGCGTCGCCGAGCAGGTCGTGCCCGTCTCGTACATGAACTCCTCGGCCGACATCAAGGCCTTCACCGGCAAGCACGGGGGCACCATCTGCACCTCGTCCAACGCCGAGCGGGCCCTGAACTGGGCCTTCGAGCAGGGCGAGAAGGTGCTGTTCCTGCCGGACCAGCACCTGGGCCGCAACACCGCCGTCCGCGACATGGGCATGTCCCTGGACGACTGCGTGCTCTACAACCCGCACAAGCCGAACGGCGGCCTGACCGTCGAGGAGCTGCGCGCCGCCAAGATGATCCTGTGGCGCGGCCACTGCTCGGTGCACGGCCGCTTCTCGCTGGACTCGGTCAATGACGTCCGCGAGCGCATCCCGGGCGTGAACGTCCTGGTCCACCCCGAGTGCCGGCACGAGGTCGTCGCCGCCGCCGACTACGTGGGCTCGACGGAGTACATCATCAACACCCTGGAGGCGGCCCCGGCCGGTTCCAAGTGGGCCATCGGCACCGAGCTGAACCTCGTCCGCCGCCTGGCGAACCGTTTCGCCGACCAGGGCAAGGAGATCGTCTTCCTCGACAAGACCGTCTGCTTCTGCTCGACGATGAACCGCATCGACCTCCCCCACCTGGTGTGGACCCTGGAGTCGCTGGCCGAGGGCAACCTCGTCAACCAGATCCAGGTCGACAAGGAGACGGAGAGCTTCGCCAAGCTCGCCCTGGAGCGGATGCTGGCGCTGCCGTAACGCTCCGCGCCGAGCGCGACGACGAGAAGGGGCGGGCCCCCGCGCAGTGCGCGGGGCCCGCCCCTTCCGCTGTGCCGGACCGTGGGCGGCCCCGGGGTTCCGCGGGGCCCGCCCTTCCGTCCGTCACCCCGGACCTCAGTCCAGGGCGTCCAGCAGGCTCGCGTCCAGCGGCGTGGTGTCCGGCTGCTCCGGGACGTCCGCCCGGTCGTCGCCCTTCGCCTTGCGCTTCGCGCCCTTCTCCGGCTCCGCCTCCTTCGCGGCCTTCTTCTCCGCCTTCCTCTTCGCGCGGCGCTCCTTGCGGAGCTCCACCATCGCGTAGAGCGTCGGCACCAGGAGCAGGGTCAGCAGCGTCGAGGTGATCAGGCCGCCGATGACCACCACCGCCAGCGGCTGGGCGATGAAGCCGCCCTCGCCGGTGATGCCGAGGGCCATCGGCAGCAGCGCGAAGATCGTCGCCAGGGCGGTCATCAGGATCGGGCGGAGCCGGTGCCGGCCGCCCTCGACCACCGCTTCGACGACGCCCAGGCCCTGCGCCCGGTACTGGTTGATCAGGTCGATCAGGACGATCGCGTTGGTGACGACGATGCCGATGAGCATCAGCATGCCGATCATCGCCGGGACGCCCATCGCCGTGTCGGTGACCACCAGGAGACCGATGGCACCGGTCGCCGCGAACGGGATCGAGACCAGCAGGATCAGCGGCTGCACCAGCGACCGGAAGGTCGCCACGAGCAGCATGAAGACGATCGCGACGGCGGCCAGCATGGCCAGGAACAGGTTGAGGAAGGCCTCGCTCTGGTCCTCGGATACGCCGCCGATGGTGGCGGTGGCACCCTCGGGCAGGTCCAGCGCGTTGATCTTCGACTGGAGCGAGGCGCTCACCGCGCCGGTGTTGTCGCCGACCGGCTTGGCCGTGATCGTCGCGGCGCGCGCGCCGTCGATCCGGGTCATGGAGACCGGGCCGGGGACCAGCTCGACGGTGGCGATGTCGCCCAGCCTCACCGGGCCCAGCGGCAGGGACCTCAGCTCGGCCAGGGTGGTGGCCGGCTTGGCCGACGTGATGAGGACGTCCCGCTCGGTGTCGTCGATGGTCGCCTTGGCGGCCGGGGTGCCGCGGACGGCCTGGGCCACGACCATGCCGAGCGAGCCGGAGTCGAAGCCGGCGTCGGCCGCCCGCTCGTTGGCCCGGACCGAGATGCGCGGAACGGACTGGGACAGGTCGCTCTGGACGTCGGTGACGTCCTTCATCCCGGCGATCGCCGTACGGACCTGCTCGGAGGCGTCCTTGAGGACCTGCGGGTCGGCCGCCTTGACGACCACGCTCAGGTCCTGGCTGCCGAAGCCGTCACCGGCCGCGATGGTGGTGTCGCCGATGCCGTCGAGGGCGGCGAGCCCCTTCTCGATGGCGTCACGGGTCTTCTCGTACGCGTCGGCGCTCTCCAGGCTGACCTTGTACGAGGCCTGGTTGGAGCCGGTGCCGCCGCCGAAGGCCGCCATGAAGCCGGAGGACCCGACGGTGACCTGGTAGTCCTTGACGCCCTCGGTCTCCGCGAGGAGCTTCTCGATCTTCTTCGCGGCCTCGTCGGAGGCGCTCAGGCTGGTGCCGGGCGCCAGCTCCTGCTGGATGCTGAGCACCTCCTGCTCGCCCTGGTCGAAGAAGTTCGTCTTCAGGAGCGGGGCCATGCCGAAGGTGACGGCCAGGACGACGAACGCGATGGCCAGGCTCGTCAGCCGGCGCCGGGTCGCGAACCGCAGCACCGGGACGTACATCCGCTGGAGACGGCTCTTCTCCTCCTTCTCCTCGGCCAGCCGGCGCGCCTCGGCCAGGTCGTCCGACGTGCCCTTGGGGGCGCGCAGGAACCAGTACGAGAGGACCGGGACCACGGTCAGCGAGACGAGCAGGGAGGCGAGCAGGGCCGCCGTGACCGTCAGGGAGAACGAGCCGAACAGCTCGCCGATCATGCCGCCGGTCAGACCGATCGGCAGAAAGACGGCGACGGTCGTGAGGGTCGAGGAGGTGACGGCGCCCGCCACCTCGCGGACAGCGGTGAGGATCGCGCTCCGGCGCTCCTCGCCGTAGCCCAGGTGACGCTTGATGTTCTCCAGGACCACGATCGAGTCGTCGACGACCCGGCCGATGGCGATGGTGAGCGCGCCGAGCGTCAGCATGTTCAGGGAGAGGTCGCGGGTCCACAGCACGATGAGGGCCAGGACGACCGAGAGCGGGATGGAGACCGCGGTCACCAGGGTCGAGCGGACCGACGCGAGGAAGACCAGGATCACCAGGACGGCCATGACGAGGCCGAGGGCGCCCTCGGTGGTCAGGCCGGAGACCGCCTTGGCGACGGCCGGGCCCTGGTCGGAGACGATGGTCAGCTCGGCGCCCGCGCCGAGGTCGCGGCGCAGCTCGGGCAGCTTCTCCTCGACCGCGTCGGAGATGGCGACGGCGCTGCCGTCCTTGTCCATGGTGGCCATGACGGCGAGGCTGGCCTTGCCGTTGGTGCGGGTGAGGGAGACGCGCGGCGACTCCTCCTGCTGCACCGTGGCGACGTCGCCGACGCGGACCGCCTTGCCCTTGCCGGGGACGGCCGCCGGGATGCGCAGGTCCTCGATCTGCCGCAGCGAGGTGTAACCGCCGCCGACCTGGATCGTGCGGCTCTTGCCCGCCTCCGAGAAGGCGCCGGCCGGCATCGTGGCGCCGCCGGAGCGCAGGGCCTCGGCGAGCTTCATGGTGGTGAGTCCGGCAGCGGCGAGCTTCCGCTGGTCCGGGGTGACGGAGACCTGGAGGTCCTGGACGCCGCTGACGGCGACCTGGCCCACGCCCTCGATGCCCTCGAGGGCGGGGACGACGGTCCGCTCCAGCTGGTCGGCGAGGGCCTGCGGGTCCTTGTCGGACGCGGCGGCGAGGACGACGGTCGGCATGTCGTCCGTCGAGCCGGCGATCACCTGCGGGTCGACGGAGTCGGGCAGCTGCGCGCGTGCGCGGTTCACGGCCTGCTGGACGTCGGCGACGAGCTGCTTCGTCGACTCGTCGCCGTAGTCGAAGGAGGCCATGACGACGGCCATGCCCTCGGAGGCGGTGGACGTGACCGACTTCAGGCCGTCGACGGCCTTCAGATTGCTCTCCAGCGGCTCGACCACCTGCTTCTCGACCACATCGGGAGAGGCACCCTGGTACGGCGCGAGGACCGAGACCATGGGCAGCTCGATCGAGGGGAAGAGCTGCTGCTTCAGCTGCGGGATCGCGATCGCCCCGAACACGATCGCGACGATGGACATCAGCCCGATCAGGGCCCGTTGCGCGAGGCTGAATCTGGACAGCCAGGACATGGCGGGGTCTCTCTTCTGTGGCGTACTCGTCGGCAGGCGGGAGCAGCCGGACCCCGGCGTGATCGGCCGGAGGCGCCCCCCGCCTACACGATCGGCCATCGGGGGCCGGATGTCCTCGGCCCCCGGGTGCACTTCCTTATCCCGCGCATACCGCGTCTGGAGTACGCCGGTGTGATCCGTCAGTCCACCCGGGGACGTACCAGTCCCGATTCGTAGGCCGTGACGACCAGCTGCGCCCGGTCACGGGCTCCCAGCTTGGCCATGGTCCGGTTGACGTGGGTCTTCACGGTGAGGGGGCTGACGTCGAGCCGCTCGGCGATCTCGTCGTTGGACAGTCCGCCCGCGACGAGGACGAGGACCTCGCGCTCGCGGGCGGTCAGGGCGGCGAGGCGTTCGGAGCGGGCCCGTCCGCTCCCGTCGCCGGTGTCCACGCCCGCGCCCTGGGCGAGGAAGGTGGCGATCAGGCCCTTGGTGGCGGCCGGGGAGAGCAGTGCCTCGCCGGCGTGGGCGACGCGGATGGCGCCGAGCAGCTCCTCGGGCTCGGCCCCCTTGCCGAGGAAGCCGGACGCGCCCGCGCGCAGCGACTGCACGACGTACTCGTCGACCTCGAAGGTGGTCAGCATGACGATCCGCACCTCCGAGAGCTCGGGGTCGGCGGTGATCATGCGGGTGGCGGCGAGTCCGTCCGTGCCCGGCATGCGGATGTCCATCAGGACGACGTCGGGGCGCTCGGAGCGGGCGAGGGCGACCGCCACGGCGCCGTCGGGCGCCTCCCCGACGACCTCCATGTCCGGCTCGGAGTCCACCAGGACCTTGAAGGCGCTGCGCAGCAGGGCCTGGTCGTCGGCGAGCAGTACCCGGATCGTCATGTGTCCTCCCCCGTGCGGGACGTCACCGGCAGTATCGCCTGGACGCGGAAGCCGCCGCCGTACCGGGGCGCGGCGGTGAGGGTGCCGCCGAGCGCGCCGACCCGCTCGCGCATGCCGAGCAGGCCGTGACCGCCGGAGGTCTCGGACGTGCCCGTCCGCGGGGTGGCGGTCCGCGGGGCGCCGTTGTCGAGGACGGTGATCTCGACCGTACGGCCGACCCGGACGACGCTGACCTCGGCCTCGGCGTCCGGCCCGGCGTGCTTGCGGACGTTGGTCAGCGCCTCCTGCACGATCCGGTACGCGGCGAGGTCGACGGTCGCGGGCAGGGGCGCGTCGCCGTCGGCGCGGGCCACGGCGACGGGGAGGCCGGCCTTCCGGAAGCTGTCGAGCAGTCCGTCGAGGACGGCGAGGCCGGGGGCGGGCTCCGTGGGCGCCTCGGGGTCGCCGGACTGGCGCAGCAGGCCGACGGTGGCGCGCAGCTCGTCGAGCGCGGAGCGGCTGGCCTCACGGACGTACGAGAGGGCTTCCTTGGCCTGGTCCGGACGCTTGTCCATGACGTGGGCGGCGACGCCCGCCTGCACGTTGACCAGTGCGATGTGGTGGGCGACGACGTCGTGGAGGTCGCGGGCGATCCGCAGCCGCTCCTCGGCGACCCGGCGGCCCGCCTCCTCCTCGCGGGTGCGTTCGGCCCGCTCGGCCCGTTCCCGTATCGCGTCGACGAACGCGCGGCGGCTGCGGACGGCGTCCCCCGCGGCGGCGGCCATGCCGGTCCAGGCGAACACCCCGAGGTTGTCCTGCGCGTACCAGTGCGTCGGGCCGAAGGCCATGGCGGCGACGGTGAGCACCGCCATCGTCATCAGGCCGACCCGCCAGGTGGTGGGGCGGTCGGTGCGGGCGGCGACCGTGAAGAGCGCGACGACCGCGCTCATCGCGATCGGCGCGGGCCTGTTGTCGCTGACCAGCTCGAAGAGGCTGATCGTCACCGTGAAGCAGAGCACCGCGAACGGGTTGCGCCGGCGCAGCACCAGCGCGGCCGCCCCGGCGACCATGATCAGCACGCTCCCCACGTCCGGTGAGTGGTCGCCGAACGTCGGCCCGTCGGGACTCCCGTGCGGGTCGGTGAACGACCCGGCGATCATGGACAGGAGCACGCCGAACGCCAGCACCGCGTCGAAGGCCAGCGGGTGAGCACGGAACCCGTCGCGCACGCGCGCGTACGGAGTCCCGTTGGAGGAGCCGGTGGGGGTCACGGGGCACAACGGTACGGGGCGACGCCCGGCGGGGGTACGGGGCGGGTACGGGCGGCGAGCGGGCGGCGACGCGAGCCCGACGGCCCGGTGCTGGGCGCGCGACCGGGAGAAGGACGCGCGGCCCGGTCCTGGGCGCCCGGCCCGGCGAAGGACGCGCGGCCCGGCTCAGGACGCGCGGCCCGGCTCAGGACGCGCGGCCTCCGGCCCAGGACACCCGGGCCCGGCCAGGACGCCCGGGGCCCGGCGCGGTTCGTGGCCCGGCTCGCGCGCCCGGTGCCGAACGCGCGGCGGTCCCGGCGCCCGTGGGGGCGGCGGGACCGTCGGGGTGGGCGGGTCAGCCCGGGATGAGGCCGTCGTCGGAGAGCATGGCCCGGACCTCCTCCAGGCTCGCTTCCGGAGCCGGGAGGATGAGTTCCGAGGGCTCCAGGGCCGCGTCCGGGAGGGGCTCGCCGAGCCTCCGGACGGCGGCGAGGAGGTCACCCAGCGTGCGCCGGAAACCGTCCTCGTCCCCCGACTCCATCTCCGCGAGCAGCTCGTCGTCGAGCCGGTTGAGCTCGACGAGGTGGCTGTCGGCCAGCGCCCGCTGGCCCTCCCCCATGATCCGTACGATCATGACGCGTCCTGTCTGTCGCCTACTTCTCGAAACGCGGGTGGGACTGCTGCGTGCGGTCCTGCGGCGCGGCCGCGCCACCGCCCTCGATGGCCTGCTGCTGCGCCGACGGACCGCCGGCCAGCTCGGCCTTCATCCGCTGGAGCTCCAGCTCGACGTCCGTGCCGCCGGACAGCCGGTCCAGCTCCGCCTGGATGTCGTCCTTCGCGAGCCCGGACTGGTCGTCCAGGGCGCCCGAGGCGAGCAGCTCGTCGATCGCGCCCGCGCGCGCCTGGAGCTGGGCGGTCTTGTCCTCGGCCCGCTGGATCGCGAGGCCGACGTCGCTCATCTCCTCCGAGATGCCGGAGAACGACTCGGCGATCCGGGTCTGCGCCTGGGCCGCCGTGTAGGTCGCCTTGATGGTCTCCTTCTTGGTGCGGAAGGCGTCGACCTTGGCCTGGAGACGCTGGGCGGCGAGAGTGAGCTTCTCCTCCTCGCCCTGCAACGTCTGGTGCTGCACCTCCAGGTCGCTGACCTGCTGCTGGAGCGCGGCCCGCCGGGACAGCGCCTCGCGCGCCAGGTCCTCGCGGCCGAGCGCCAGCGCCTTGCGGCCCTGGTCCTCCAGCTTGGCGGACTGGCCCTGCAACTGGTTCAGCTGGAGTTCGAGCCGCTTGCGGGAGGTCGCGACGTCGGCGACGCCGCGGCGGACCTTCTGCAGCAGCTCCAGCTGCTTCTGGTACGAGTAGTCGAGCGTCTCGCGCGGATCCTCGGCCCGGTCAAGGGCCTTGTTCGCCTTCGCGCGGAAGATCATCCCCATACGCTTCATGACACCGCTCATGGGCTTCGCGCGCCCCCTTCTGACGGACTTCGGCTCCAGCTCTCCAACAGGTCCACACTACGGGCCCTGTCTCCATTACCGCACTGTTCGGAGCGGGATGCGCTCCTCCCCAAGGACGACTGCGCGCGGTCCTTCCTCCAGCCCAGGGTGTAGAAGGATCCAGGGGAATCCCGGTGCGTCGCCTGTACGTACCACCCAGGACGCAGTCTGTTAGCGGATCGTTCCCGCCCGAGCTGGGGTCCATGCCGACCACCCCGTACCCTTGGGTTTTGTGTTCCGTAGCCGTCAGAAGGACGAGAAGGCCCCCACCGACAAGGTGACGGCGGACCTCTCCACCAAGCAGCCCCGCGACCCCGAGGCCCCCAAGGGCCGCCCGACCCCGAAGCGGAGTGAGGCGCAGACCCAGCGTCGGCGTGCCGCGACGGTGCCGACCGACCGCAAGGAGGCCGCCAAGCGCCAGCGCGAGGCACGCCGCTCCGACCTGGCCCGTCAGCGCGAGGCGCTGGCGAGCGGCGACGAGCGTTACCTGCCGGCCCGCGACAAGGGTCCGGTCCGCCGCTTCGTGCGCGACTTCGTCGACTCCCGCTTCGCGATCGCCGAGTTCTTCCTGCCGATGGCCGTGGTGATCCTCGTGCTGTCGCTGTTCGGCAACGCCAACCGGGCGCTGCAGAACATCTCCCTGCTGCTCTGGCTCGGTGTGATCATCCTGATCGTCATCGACTCGATCGGCATCTGGATCCGGCTGCGCAAGCAGCTGAACGAGCGCTTCCCGAACGAGCCGAAGCGCGGTGCGATCGCCTACGGCCTCATGCGTACCCTCCAGATGCGCCGACTGCGACTGCCGAAGCCGCAGGTCAAGCGCGGAGAGCGGCCCTGAGCGCCGACAGCTCGGAGAGCGGCGAACCCGCTCTCGGCGAGGGTGCTTTCGGCGCGGCCACCGGGGAGGCGGGCGGCCCCGTGCTGCCCGCCGTCGCGCAGCCGGCCGGTCCCGGCGGCCTGCGCGACACCATCCGCCAGGAGATCGTCGCCCGCCAGCTCGACGAGCAGATATCCAGCCGCTACCCCGTGGGGCAGCGGCTGCGGATCCTCGACGCCGGCATGGGACAGGGCGCGCAGACGCTGCGGCTCGCCCGGGCCGGTCACACCGTGACGGGCCTGGAGGCCGACCCCGAGCTCCTCAAGGCGGCACGCGAGTCGCTGGCGACGGAGCCCGCCGGGATCCGCGAGCGGGTCCGGATGATCGAGGGCGACGGGCGCGAGACCGGTGTCCACTTCCTGCCCGGCAGCTTCGACGTGGTCCTCTGCCACGGCGTGCTCATGTACGCCGACGAGCCGGACGCGCTGCTCGCGGGCCTGGCCCGGATGCTGGCACCCGGCGGACTCCTCTCCCTGGTGGTGCGGAACGCGGAGGCGCTCGCCATGCGGCCGGGCCTCGCCGGGGACTGGTCGGGGGCGCTCACGGCCTTCGACTCCGACGTCTACACCGACGACCACGGCGTGAAGGTCCGGGCCGACCGGCTCGACGCGCTGACGGCGACGCTCGCGGGCATCGCGGCGCCGCTGCACGCCTGGTACGGGGTGCGCGTCTTCACCGACGGCGTCCCCGCCGGAGCGGGGCTGCCGGCGGCCGACGAGCTGGAACGGCTGCTCACCGCCGAGGACCGGGCGGGACGGCTTGAGCCGTACCGGCGCGTGGCCGCCCTCCTCCACCTCTGCGGCGTACGCCGGGGCTGAACCCCACCCGCCGCGCGGCCCCACCGAGCGGGCCCGCGCCCCTGACGTACGGGCGCGCCCAGCGGAACGACGGCCCGCCCCGCGGGCGGGCCGTGACGGGGGTGCGGGGCGGGCGCCCCGCACCCGTGGGGGTCAGGATTCGGCGTCGAGGGGCATGGGTCCGTAGATCTTGGTGCCGTCCTCGGAGAGGGTGACCTGGTCGGCGCCGCCGCCGAGGAGGTCACGCCAGTTCTCGCCGATCCAGCTTTCGGCGTCGCCCTGGGTGGTGAACTCCTCGGGGGTCACCACCGGCTCGACCTGTGTGCCGTCGGACTTCTCGAACCGCCACGTCCATGCCATGTCCGCCTCCTGGCGCTCACCGGATGATCGGTTTCCTGCCCGCAGCGTAGCCGGGCGCGCACGCCTCGCGGTGGCGCGGGAGGATCTGAGGGTGGAACTGACTCTGCTCGGCACCGGAGCCCCGCTCGGCCTGCCCCGCCCCGACTGCCCCTGCGCCGTGTGCGCGCTCTCCCGCGGTACCCGGGCGCGGGCCGCGACCGCGCTGCTCGTGGACGGTGCGCTGTTGCTCGACCTGACCCCGGGGGCCGCGCTGGCGGCGGCCCGTTCGGGACATTCGCTGGTGGGTGTGCGGCAGGTGCTTCTGACGCATCCGCACGACGGGCCGGCGGTGGAAATGCCGGCGGGGCTGCCGACGGCGGGGCGGGTGCCGGACGGCCGGGAGCTGACGCTGATCAGCGGGCACACGGTGCTGGCGGTGTCGATGGACTCGCCCGGGACGGGGTACGAGGTGACGTCGGCGGACGGCGAGCGGCTGCTCTACCTCCCGCCGGGCGGGGCTCCGGCGGGTCTGCCGGAGGATCACCGGGTGCCGTACGACATGGTGGTCGGCGATGTGACGGGCCGGCCGGACGGGCTGGCGCGGCTGCGGGCGACGGGGGCGGTGGGGCCGGCCACCGAGGTGATCGCGGTGCATCTGGACCACGACGCGCCGACGGGGGCCGAGCTGGACCGGCGGCTGGCGGCGGCGGGCGCGCGGGCGGTGCCGGACGGGACGACGCTGTACGTGGGCGAGTACCACGAGGCGGCGGACGTGCCGCGGCGGACGCTGGTGACCGGCGGGGCCCGGTCGGGGAAGTCGGTGGAGGCCGAGCGGCGCCTGGAGACCTTCCCCGACGTGCTGTACGTGGCGACGGGCGGGACCCGGGAGGGCGACGCGGAGTGGGCGCAGCGGGTGGACCTGCACCGGGAGCGGCGGCCGGGTTCCTGGCGTACCGCCGAGACCTGCGACCTCGTGCCCCTGCTCGCGGGGGACGGTCCGGCGCTGCTGATCGACTGCCTGTCGCTGTGGCTGACGGACGCCATGGACCGGGTGGGTGCCTGGGACGACGAGCGGTGGGCGGCGGGCGGCCAGGAGGCGCTGCGGGAGCGGACGGCGGAGCTGGTGGCGGCGGTGCGGGCCACGGGCCGCACGGTCGTGGCGGTGACGAACGAGGTCGGCTCGGGCGTGGTGCCGGGGACCGCGGCGGGGCGCCGGTTCCGGGACGAACTGGGCCGGCTGAACGCGGCCTTCGCCGACGAGTGCGAGCAGGTCCTCCTCGTGGTCGCCGGACAGCCGTTGGTGTTGCGCGGGTAGGGTGCGATCACCGATGGCCACCGGACAGGCGCGGACCACCCGCAGCGCTGACGGCGTCCACGAACCCCGGCCGGCCCCAGCTGATTGTCACAAGGCGGAACCCGTGAACCTGGACGACTTCTCCGATCTGATCGAGCGCCCCGACGGCGGGATCCGCCGTGACGCGGAGGAGCGCCGGGAGCGGCTGATCGTGCCGCCCGGCGCGCTGGGTCGTCTGGACGAGCTGGGCGAGTGGCTGGCGGCGGCGCAGGCGACCGTCAAGGTGCGGTCGATCGAGCAGCCGCGGGTGGTGCTGTTCGCGGGTGACCACGGGGTGGCCTCGCTCGACGTGTCGGGCCGTGCCGCGGGCACCGCGCACGAGCTGGTGCGCGCGGTCCTGGACGGGGCGAGCCCGTTGGCCGTGCTGGCCCGCTCGATGAACGTGCCGGTGCGGGTGGTGGACGCCGGTCTGGACTGCGCGCCGGAGCTGCTGCCCGCCGAGGTGGTCCGGCACCGGGTGCGGCGCGGCAGCGGCCGGATCGACGTGGAGAACGCGCTGACGGTCGAGGAGACCGAGGCGGCGGTGCGGCTCGGCGTCGCGATCGCCGACGAGGAGGCGGACTCGGGCACCGATCTGGTGGTGCTCGGGGACCTGAGCGTCGGCGGGACGACACCGGCGTCGACGCTGATCGCGGCGCTGTGCGGGACGGACGCCTCGGTGGTGACGGGCCGGGGCGGCGCGGGGATCGACGATCTGGCGTGGATGCGCAAGTGCGCGGCGATCCGGGACGCGCTGCGGCGGGCCCGGCCGGTCCTCGGCGACCAGCTGGAGCTGCTGGCGGCGGTCGGCGGGGCGGACCTGGCGGCGATGACCGGGTTCCTGCTGCAGGCGTCGGTGCGGCGGATGCCGGTGATCCTGGACGGTGTGGTGGGCGCGGCCTGCGCGCTGGTGGCGCAGCGGGCGGCGTTCCGGGCGCCGGACTGGTGGCTGGCGGGCCAGGTGAGCGGGGAGCCGGCCCAGGCGAAGGCACTGGACCGGATGGCGCTCAACCCGCTGCTCGACCACGGCGTCCATGTGGGTGAGGGAACCGGGGCGTTGCTCGCGCTTCCCCTCGTCCAGGCCGCGGCGGCGTTCGCCGCGGAGCTGCCCGAGCGGCCGGATCAGGCCGCGTCGGACGACTCCGGCGGGGAGCACTGAGGCAAGAGGGACCTACCGGCTCCGGAGCGGCGGCGCGCCACGCGCACGGCCGCCTCCGGCGCCCGGGCACGGCGAGCGGCGCCCCATATGATCGCTTTTCATGGGAGAGGTCCGTTTGCCTGCCGAAGCAGCGCCCCGGGGCACCACCGTCCGTTCGCGCCGCAGCGCCGCGTTCGCCGTCTGGTACCTGCGCGTCGTCACGTTCATCAATTTCCTGAGCGCCGTCTGGGTCTCGTTCGGACAGGACCTGCGCCGGCACAACGAGGACGACTACTTCACGCCGTACATGCTCACGGCGGGCTTCGCCTCCGGGGTCTTCACCCTGTTCCTGGCGATCACCATGCGGCGCCGCAAGCGGGCGGCGTGGATCCTCAACATGGTGCTCGGCGGCCTCTTCCTGCTGCTCTTCGCGCTCGTGATGCTCTTCCCGGAGATCCGGCGGCACGCCCAGAACTGGATCTCGCTCGGGCTGACCACCGCCTTCGTCGTGGCGCTGCTGCTCGGCCGCAAGGAGTTCTACGCGAAGGGCGACCGTTCCAACCCGTGGCTCGCCGCGGCCGTGGCGGTCGGCGGACTCCTCGTCACCTCGCTGGTCGCCGCCGTCCTGGTCACCGTCACCAACACCTCCACCAACCACTCCACCTTCCTGGAGCGCTGGCGGTACGGCGTGATGCGGCTGATCACCCTGGCCACCGACGACTCCCGCTTCCCCGGCATCACCACGCCCGGCTGGGTCGACGTCACCATCAACGTGCTGTCCACGCTGCTCCTCTTCGCCGTCCTCTTCGCGGCCTTCCGCTCCCGGCGGGCCACGGACCCGCTGACGGAGGAGGACGAGGACCGGCTGCGGATCCTGCTCGACAAGCACGGCGACCGCGACTCGCTCGGCTACTTCGCGCTGCGCCGCGAGAAGAGCGTCGTGTGGTCGCCGAGCGAGAAGGCGGCCGTCGCCTACCGGGTGGTCGGCGGGGTGTCCCTCGCCTCCGGCGACCCGATCGGCGACCCCGAGGCCTGGCCCGGAGCCATCGAACCCTGGCTGGCCGAGGCCCGCGAGCACGGCTGGATCCCGGCGGTGATGGGCGCGAGCGAGGAGGCCGGCACCATCTACGCCCGGCACGGTCTGGACGCCCTGGAGCTGGGCGACGAGGCGATCGTGGAGACCGACGAGTTCACCCTGGACGGCCGGGCGATGCGGACCGTCCGGCAGGCGTACAACCGGGTCAAGCGGGCGGGGTACGAGGTGCGGATCCGGCGGCACGAGGACATTCCGGCCGACGAGATGACCGAGCTGCTGCGCAAGGCCGACGACTGGCGGGACGGCGCCACCGAACGGGGCTTCTCGATGGCGCTCGGCCGGCTCGGCGATCCGCGCGACGGCCGCTGCGTGATGCTGGAGTGCACCGACGACCGGGGCGAGCTGCGGGCCGTGCTGTCCTTCGTGCCCTGGGGCCCCAAGGGGCTCTCGCTGGACCTGATGCGCCGTGACCGGGAGTCGGAGAACGGCCTGATGGAGTTCATGGTCATCGAACTCCTCCAGCGGGCCGAGGAGATCGGGATCACTCAGGTGTCGCTCAACTTCGCCATGTTCCGCTCCGTCTTCGAACGTGGCTCGAAGCTCGGGGCGGGACCCGTGCTGCGCATGTGGCGTTCGCTGCTCAGCTTCTTCTCCCGCTGGTGGCAGATCGAGTCGCTGTACCGCGCCAACGCCAAGTACCGACCCATCTGGGAGCCCCGATTCATGCTCTTCGAGAAGAGTGCCGACCTGTTGCGCATCGGCCTGGCGGCCGGCCGGGCCGAGGGCTTCCTGGAGGCCCCGGGCCTGCCGAAGTGGATGCACCGCAGGCATCTGGAGAGCGGGCGTTGAGCGGGGGGCTCGCGCGATTCGCCCGCCGCGAGTGGGGGCCGCTGTTCACCACCGTGCGGACCGCCCTCGTCACCTCGGGGTGGCGGGCGGCGCCGATGACGCTGGCCGCCGTCTGTCTGACCGCCGGGTTCCAGGTCGTACAGAACCAGGACTGGGGCTACCAGCCGGTCCAGGACATCGGTTCCGTACGGGCCGAGGACCCGCTGTGGCTCGCGCTGCTGCGGACCCCGCTGTCGCTCTTCGTTCCCGCGCTGGACCTGCCCGTGTGGGGCGCCCTGGCCCAGGTGCTGCTCGTGTTCGGGATCGCCGAGATCTGCGTCGGGCGGTGGCGGACGCTCACCGTCGCCTACCTGGCGACGCTGGCCGGCACGCTCTACGCGCGCGTGGGCATCGCCCTCGGCCCGGACGGCCCGTTCGGGCTGCCCGCCGCCGACGCGCAGGTCGTCGACACCGGCCCGTCCGCGGCCGTGGTCGGCCTCGCCGTGTACGTCTGCCGGCGGTACGGCGCCCGGTGGACGGCCGCGCTCGTCGTGCTGGCGATGGTGGCCGAGGTGGTGATCAAGCCGAACCTGGCGGGCAAGGAGCACCTCGCGGCGATCGCCGCCGTCCTGGTCCTGATCGCCGTCCAGGCCTGGCGTGGGCGCGGTCAGGACGACGGGGGCGTGCCCCGCCCGGGCACCCGCTCCTGGAAGCCGCCGATCACGTCCTGAACGCGCCGCCGGACCCTGGTCCAGCGCTTGTCGTGGCGGTACGCGCGGATCGCGGCCCGGGCCCTGGCCTTGTGGCGGCGGGCGTAGAGGTGCCGGGACCACCAGGAGCCGGGGCGGGCCAGGCGGAGGGCGCCGACGATCGCCACGAACGGGATCAGGGTCCCGATCACGGCGAGCCGGACCTTCCCCTTCACCAGGGTGACCAGGACCAGGGCGAAGTTGAGCACGAGGGTGAGGATGAAGGTGGCCCGGTCCTGCCGCTCGTCCGCCGTCATGTCGTTGACGCCGAGCGGTGAGAAGCCGCTGAGCGCGAGTCCCACCAGCGCCGCGGTGAGGACGACCACCTCGACGCTCTGACGGCCCTCGTCCGTCCAGTAGACGTCGTCCAGATGGAGGATGAGCGCGAACTCGTCGAGGACGAGCCCGGCGCCGATCCCGAAGACGACGGCGAAGACGGCGCCGCCCACGCCGTGCCGGTCGCTGCCCACCGCGCCGAATCCGCCGATGACGGTGAGGACGACGCCGGGTACGACGTGATGGATGTGGAGCCCTCCGGAGGAGACGTTCCGGAAGGGCCCCTTCCCCGCCCGGATGAGCCGGGTGACGGTGCGGGTGACCAGGAATGTCAGGACGAAGGAGGTCAGAGCGAGCAGCATCGGGACCTTGCCCGGCTCGACGATGTTGCGGGAGAACCAGTGACCCATGCCACCCCGTTCCGATATGCGCGTTATGCGCAATCTACCGTCCGAAGGCGCCGATTACCCTGCCCGGATGGACGGCCTGCGTTTCGCCTTCGGCACCCTCACGGTGTTCCCCGCCCGCATCACCCGCTGGGACCGGGACGCGGCGCGCGCCGGCATGCTCTGCGCACCCGTGGCCGGACTGACCGTCGGGCTCTCCGCCGCCGCGCTCGGCGGCGCGTTCCTGCTGCTCGGTTCCGGCCCGCTGCTCGCGGCCGTCGCCGCCACCGCCGTGCCCGCCGTGCTCACCAGGGGCCTCCACCTCGACGGCCTCGCCGACACGGCCGACGGCCTCGGCAGCGCCAAACCGGCCGAGAACGCACTGCGCATCATGAAGCAGTCGGACATCGGACCGTTCGGCGTCATCGCCCTCGTCCTCGTCCTGCTCGCGCAGGTCGCCGCGCTCTACCGGCTGTACGAGCAGAGCTGGACGCACGGCACCGTCGCCGTCACGCTCGCCGCCACCGTCGCCCGCCTCGCCCTCACCCACGCCTCCCGCCACGGCGTCCCCGCCGCCCGCCCCGAGGGCCTCGGCGCGATCGTGGCCGAGACCGTGTCGGTCCGCTCCGCCACCCTCGCCACCGCCCTCGTCCTCACCGCCTGCGCCGCCGTCGGCCTCCTCTCCTCCCCTTACGACGCCGTCCGCGACGTCCTCGCCGCGGGCGCGGCCCTCTGCGTCGCCGCCCTCCTCCTCCGGCGCTGCGTGCGGCGGTTCGGCGGGGTCACGGGCGACGTCTTCGGCGCGGTGGAGGAGACGGCGGCGACGACGGCCCTGGTGGCGCTGACGCTGGGATGACCGTTCCGCGACCCGGCGGGCGCGCAGCCACCGGGGCGTTCGGCGGGCCGCATGACCACGATCGGAAGCCACGCCCGTACCGCCGCCGCGCTCGCCACGGCCTCCCTGATCCCGACCGCCTGCGGCGGGGCGCGGCGACTCCTAGCAGGGCCTGCGCCACACCCCGAGTTCGTACTTCTTGAGCATCGAGCTGAGGCCCAGCTCGCGGGCCTGGGGGCAGAACTCGGTGGTGGCGAGCTCGTATTCGACGTGGAAGACGGCCTTGCCGGCGGCGACGAAGGGGGCGAGGCGGCCGCACTCGTCGTACTCGGCGCACTGCTCGTTGACGGCGAAGTCGAAGTCGGGGAGGAGCCGGGGGATCTGGTCGAGGTCGTTCTTGAGGCCGACGGCGAGGCCGCGGTCGTGGGCGAGGCGGGCGATGAGGCGGTTGTAGCGGAGCTGGTCGGCGGCGGTGAGGGGGAAGCCGGTGGCGTTGCGGTAGCCGTCCATGTTGTCGGGTTCGACGGCGTCGAACCCCTTGTCCCGGCACATGTCGAGGCGCTTGGCCATGAGGGGTTCGAGGAGGTCGGTGCGGCGGATGTCGAGCCAGCGCTCGCCGTCCCAGCCGTTGCCCTTGCCGAGCAGGGCGGCGGGGAAGCGCGCCGCGTCGGGGCGGAAGTCCTCCCAGGCGCCGGTGGAGAGGTAGCAGATGACCTTCCGGCCGCGCGCCCGCAGGTCCGCGACGGTGGACGCGGGGTGGTCGAAGCCGTCGATGTCGTACACGGGGACGTCGACCGTGGGGTCGAGACGGCCGCTGAGCTGCCACTGCCAGGCGAGGCCGGGCCCCGGCCGCCAGCGTTCGCCGTCCGTCGCCTTCGGGTCGGGGCCCGGGCCCGGGCCCGCCGTACAGGCCGTGGCGAGGAGCAGGAGGCCCGCGAGCAGCGGGATCGTACGTCTCATCGGGCGGGCTCCAGGAGGTGCGGAAGGGTGCCCCAGGGGTGGGCGCCTGCGCCGGGGACGGCGCAGTGCACCGGGGTGGCGGGGCGGACGCCGGGCGGGGCCGCGTAGACGAGGTGGCAGTAGTGCGGGGCGACCGGGAGGTCGAGCGCGCGGTACGTGTCCCAGGGGCCCTCGAAGGTGACGAGGAGGTCGGCCTGGGCCTCGTAGCCGGCGTCCGGCTGGGCGCCGTGGTTGAAGACGAGGGTGGCGGCCCCGGCGGCCCGCGCCGCGACCGCGATCCGGCGGTAGTGGGCGAGCGCGCCGGGCGCGGTCGAGACCTGGTCGAGGAAGGCCCCGTCGGCGCCGTACCAGTCGCGGTGGCGGAGCAGGTCGGTGACGACCTCGCCGTGCGGGCGGCGGGCGTAGGCGGTGTCCGCGTAGCCGAGGACCCGTACGCCGGCCGCCCGCAGGCGCCCGGCGGCGTCGGCGAACGCCGGGTCGGGTGCCCCGCCCGCGCCGTTCGCCGGGTTCAGGACGACGCCGTAGAGGAAGGGCGCCGCGTCGACGAGGGCCGTCCAGGCCTCGGGGCGCTCGGCCGGGTGCTCGTAGTACGGCACCAGCAGGGAGGGGGGTGTCACGGTCCGGTCCCCCTAGGCGCGGTGGACGGTCGGTCGTACCAGCAGGACACAGCTCAGGACGGCCAGCAGCGCCGCCGCTCCCCCGGCCGCCAGCGGGCCCGCCGCCGGCACCGCGGTCTGGGCCGCCGCCGCGAGCAGGCAGACCCCGGCCGCGCTGAGCACGGCGCCGAAGGCCTGGAGCAGCAGGCCGAGCCAGAGCACGGTGCCGATCAGGAGCAGGGTGGCGAGCCGCGGCGGCGTCGGCCAGGGCGCGTCCGGCCACACCAGGGTGGCGGCGAGCGTGAGGGCGAGCAGGACGGTGAGGTAGCCGCCCAGGCACAGGACGAGGGTGCCGGTGACCGCGCGGCGGAACTCCCGCGCGGTGGTGAGGGTCCGCAGCCGGGTCAGGCTCTCGCCCCGGAAGCGGTACAGCAGCCACTCGGCGGGCCCCATCGAGAGGGTCAGCGCCATGACCGCCCCCGCTCCGCTCACCAGGGTGTCGCCCACGCCCGCGTGGAGGACCAGCAGGCCGCTTCCGAGGCCGAACAGGCCGTACGGCAGCGAGGCGGCCGGCGCCGGCCCGCCGCGGCCCCGCACGCCCCGCCGCGCACCCGGCCGCAGCACGTGCGCGGCGCAGGCGACGGACGCGGCGAGCGAGGCCAGGAGCAGTCCGGCGCGCAGTGCGCCGGGCAGGTCCCAGCGGAACGCGGGGAGCGCCCCGGCCAGCGGCGAGAGGGCGTAGAGCAGGGCCCGTTCACGGCCGAGGACCAGGAGGACGGTCGCGGCGGCGAGGTACAGGGACTGCCCCGCCGCGAACACGGCGGCCGGGGTCTCGCCGGGCGCCGCGACCGCGAGGGCGACGGCCGTCCCGGCGAGCGCGCCCGCGGGTGCGCCGACGAGCAGCGCGCGGGCGGCGGCGGGCCGGTCCCCGAGGCCGAGCCAGGTGTACGCGCGGTGCGACAGCGCCTGGTTCCACACCCATCCGGTGACGGCCCCGGCGAGGAGAGGGACCGTTCCGCCGGGGAGCCCGGCGCGGCCGCCCTCGCCGGCCAGGAGCGGTGCGGCCAGGACGTACGCGAGGCCCGGCAGCGCGAAGACGAGCCCGCGCAGCAGGCAGCCCGCCAGTTCCGAGTGCCAGGGCCCGTCCCGGGGCGGCGCCGGTTCCGGGTGGCGCCGCTCCACGCGCGCGTACAGGTCCTCGGCGAGGGCGAAGGAGTCGGCCCGGCCGTAGGTGAGCCGGATGTGGTCGTCGGTCATCCCGTCGGACTCGAGGATCGCCGCGATCTCGTCCGGGTGCACCGCGACGGCGACGAACCCGTCGAGCCGTCGGGCGAGTTCGTCCAGCGGATCGGCGGCGGGCTGTTCGGCGGCGGACGGGGCCGGGCCGGGGGGACCTTCCGCCGGCGGGGGTGTGGCCCGCGTCGCCGGTTGCTCGCGGCGGGGGCGGGGGACGGCGGGGAGGGGGGTGGTCGTCGTCGGGGGTTTCAGCCAGAGGGAGCCGCTCATGCCGGGGTGCCTCCTGGGACGAGGGCCGCGGAGGCACGGCGCGGGGCGGGGATGCTGAGGCGGAGGGGCGCGGGGGTGACGGGCGGGGCGGGGCGCGGGGGGCGGGCTCCGGCCAGTTCGCGGTAGATCTGGCGGAAGCCGTCGACCGAGCGGTTGAGGGTGAAGCGGTCGATGACGCGCTGCCGGGCCAGGCGGCCGAGTTCGGCGCGCCGTGCCCCGTCACGGAGGAGTTCGGTGACGGCGGCGGCCATGACGGCCGGTTCGCGGGGCGGTACGACGACGCCGGTGTCGCCGACGGCCTCCCGGACGCCGCCGACGTCGGTGGAGACGGTGGCGCGGCCGCAGGACATGGCCTCGATGAGGGAGAAGGGGAAGCCCTCGCTGATGGAGGAGAGCATGACGACGCTGCCGGCGGCGTAGGCGGAGGGCACGTCGGAGACGCGGCCCTCGAAGGACACCCCGTCGGTGACGCCCAGTTCGGCGGCGAGCTTCTCCAGGCGGGTCCGGTAGTCCTCGTTGCCGGCCGGGACCGGGCCGAACAACCGGAGCCGCAGCTCGGGGAGTTCGGCGCGGCAGATCGCGTACGCCCGGAGGAGGGTCTCCAGGTCCTTGATGGGGTCGACGCGTCCGCACCAGCTGAGGGTGGGGGTCTCGGGTTCGGGTCCGGCCTCGGGGAAGAGGGCGGGGTCGACGCCGTTGTAGACGGTGCGGATGCGCTCGGCGGGGGCGCCGCCGCGTTCCTCCCAGCGCCGGTTGTACTGGTTGCAGGGGGTGATGAGGTCGGCCTTGCGGTAGCCGAGGGTGTTGAGTTCGCGGTAGAAGCCGAGCATGAGGGCCTTGACGGGCCAGCGCTGCGCTTCGGTGCGGTAGCCGAGGTAGCGCTCGCGGAGGTAGATGCCGTGTTCGGTGAGCAGGAAGGGGACCCCTTCGAAGTGCTGCGCGGCGAGGGCGGGCAGCGTGGCGAGACCGCTGGAGACGGCGTGGGCGACGCTGCCGGCGGCGATCCGGGCGGCGAGCGGCCGCAGGGCGTGTTCCAGCAGGTCGGTGGCGGTGAGCGCGTCGTGGACGGTGGGCCGGGACGCGAGTGTCGGCAGGTGCGGCATGGTCCAGATCCACATGAGGGAGCGCAGGGCTGGCTCGGAGCGGAGGGCGGTCGTCAGCCGTCCCTGCCGGGCGAAAGCGGCCAGTTCGTACAGGCCGGTGCCGAAGTCGCGGCCCGAGTCGGGGTCGAGGAGGGCGAGCAGGAGTCCTTCGTACGCGTCGAGGAAGCGGCGGCGTTCGCGCCCCCGCAGGGGCCGGCGCGCGTACACGGGCGCGGCCGGTCCCTGCGGGAGTCCCCAGAGGGGGTACGCGGTGTGCCGGGTGACGTTGGGCGGCAGCTCCCAGGTGACGGGTTCGCGGCCGCTGCCGGTGAGGGCGAGGATCTCGAAGTCGACCTCGGGCATCCCGCGGACGAGCTGGTCGCACCAGGTGCTGACGCCGCCGTGGACGTGCGGATAGGTGCCTTCGGTGAGCATGGTGACGTGGCGGCCACGGCTCGGCATGTTCGGTTCCCCCCAGAACGTGCTGGTCAGGTGGTCGGCAGCGTGAGTGTGACGGTGCTCTGGAGCAGTTCGGGCGCGGTCCAGGCGGAGCGCGTTCCGGCGTAGGGCGAGCCGAACACGGCACTGCCGAGGAGGAGCCGCTTGCGGGTGCCCTCGGGGGCGGTGACGGGCGCGGTGACGCCGGCGGGTGCCTTGACCGTGACCGTGCCGCCGATGCGGTAGGCGGTGACCTTTCCGGCGGCGAGGGCCTGGTCCCAGGCGGCGCGGCGGGCCAGTTCGGTGCCGACGTCCCGCTGGGCGGGGTTGACCAGCGGCGTGTTGGCCGCGAACAGGGCCCGGTAGTCGCCGAGTACGCGGTCGAGGACGGGGTAGAGGAGCCGTTCCTCGGCGAGGTTGGACTGGTGCACGTAGTGCGGGCGAGGGTCGTTGCCCAGCACGTGGGAGAGCGCGGTGCGGGCCTCCTGCGGGACGATCCGGTCGGCGTAGCCGGTGGTGGTGTCGAGCGGGGCGGGCAGGCAGGTGGAGGCCGGGTTGGACTCGCAGATCCCGCTGCCGCCGTCGGCGCGCGAGGTGTAGATCCAGTTGTACTCGTCGGCCATCTCGGCGGCGGTGCCCACGTTGTAGTACACGTTCATGGGGTGGCGGGGCACGGTCTTCGCGGCGCCGACCGCGCGCTGCTGCGGTTCGCGGGAGTTGTCGCTCGCGGTCCACTTGACGCCGTTGTCGGCGAGGGCGCCGGCGAGGTTGGGGTTGTCGACGGGCTGCTGGGGCAGGGTCTTCAGGCCGGAGTGCTCGCCGGTGACGAGTTCGCCGCGGTCGACGGAGATGCCCTTGCCGACGGCCCAGTCGTGGTTGTCGCGGATCTGGGCGGAGAGCTCGGAGCGGCTGACCCAGAGGGTCTTCCCGGTGGTGTCCTTCGCGCACTGCCAGGGGACGACGGTGTTGTCCTGGACGCATCCGAGGAAGGGGTGGGTGTAGGTGTGATTGATCCACCGGTACTGGGCGCGGTCGGCCACCAGCCGGTCGGTGAGCGGGTCGGTGCCGCCGTGCTCGGTCTTCCACTGCTCGCCCTGGCCGCCGTTGTAGACCATGTCGAGGGTGAAGCCGGAGGCCTTCTGCCAGGCGACGGCGTACTGCGCGTCGGCGACCGTCATGCGGATCGGGTTCACGCCCTCGCCGTCGTCGCCGACGCAGTCGAAGTCGCCGGGGGTGCAGTTGAGCGCGGGGTCCCAGCGGGCGTCGGGGGCGAAGACGTCGTCGACGTGGACGGAGAGGTAGTTGCGGCTCTGGCCGAGGTGGACGCCCTGGGTGAGCCATTCGACGATGCCGCGGGCGAGGGACCGGAACTGCCGCTGGTACTGGTTGTAGGCGAAGGTGACGACGAGTTCGCGGCGGCCGTCGGCGGCGTACTCGCCGATGAGGCTGGCCCGGCCGCCGCCGACGGGGATGTCGACGTAGCTGGTGTAGCCGGCCCGCGGGCGGCCGGCGTAGCCGTAGCTCTCGGCGATCGAGGGGTCGTTGTCCTCGAAGGCGAGGGTCCCGGCCAGGTACCGGAAGGGGCCTGCCTGTCCGGCGGCGGTGACGCCGGCGGTGGCCCCGTCGAGGACGCCGGAGTAGCCGCCCTGGTCGGTGTAGTCGAGGCCGACGCCGGGGTGCGACCAGGTGTAGGCGTCGACCTGCGGGATGCCGAAGGTCCGCTCGTACGCCTGGAGGGCGGTGTGCTCGGCGGAGTCGGGGCCGAAGGCGCTCTCGTGGGGCAGGACCACGCCCTGGTACTTGGCGCGGGGGCGGCCGTCGACCGTGTCGCTGAGGAAGGCCGCGTCGAGGACCGGCCGGTTCGGGTCGGCGAGGTCGATCCTGCGGTACGGGACACCGGAGCCCTTCAGCTCGGCGGTGATCGCCTCGACCGCGCTGCCGCCGTCGTCGACGACGAGGACGGTGAGGTCGATGCGGGGCACCGTCGCGGCGACCGCCTGCGCGGACGGCACGACGGTGGCGAGCAGCGCGGCCGCGGCGAGCACCGCGAGACGGGCGCCGCGGGGTGCGCCGGTGCGGGGCGCGGTGCGGGCGCGGTGGGTGCTTCTGGGCGTACGGATTCGGCCGGAGTCCATCGGGTGTGTCCCCCCTCGCCAGGTCCGCCCGGGCCGTAGCGGGATCGGGGGGACCTGTGGAGATGATGCAGATGATGCAAAGGCGACGGCGTCGTCCTTGCGTGATTGAGGCGAGTGTGGAGCAGGTCTCCGAGCCGGGAAGGTAAACATGAAAGAGACACCACGGATGAGTGAACCGCCGTCGCCGTGATCGAACCGGCTGAGCGAGCGTAGGCTCGTTCTCGGCCCTCTCGGGGCCGAAATACGATGAGGCGGGCACGGTCGGCCCATCCCTCGACCAGCACAGAACTCAATGGAAGCGAGATTTCACCACCGTGACTGCTCTCACTCTCAGCACCGCCGGCGCGGCGACGCTGCGTGCCGACGTCCTCGTCGTCGGCGTCGCGAAGTCCGGCAAGGCGCTCGTCGTCGCCCCGGGCGCCGAGGCCGTCGACAAGGCCTTCGAAGGCCGGCTCGCCGCCGTCCTGGAGACCCTGGGCGCCTCGGGTGCCGAGGGTGAGGCGATCAAGCTGCCCGCTCCCTCCGGCGTGAAGGCCCCGGTCGTGCTGGCCGTCGGCCTCGGCACCGCCCCCGAGGACGGCGAGGCGTACGGCTCGGAGGTCCTGCGGCGTGCCGCCGGCACCGCCACCCGCACGCTGACCGGCGTGAAGAAGGCCGCGTTCGCCCTGCCGGTCACGGCTCCCGAGGACGCCGCCGCCATCGGCGAGGGCGCGCTGCTCGGCGCGTACGTCTACACCGCGTTCCAGGACACCACCGACGCGAAGAAGCCGCTGGGCGAGGTCACCCTGCTCGGCGCCAAGCCCCGCGACAAGGCCTTCAAGGCCGCCGCGGAGCGCGCCCTGGCCGTCGCGGAGGAGATGAACCGCGCCCGCGACCTGGTCAACATGCCGCCGAACGAGCTGACCCCGGCCACCTTCGCCGCCGCCACCCAGGTCGCCGGCAAGGAGCACGGCCTCAAGGTCCAGGTCCTCGACGAGAAGGCGCTCACCAAGGGCGGCTACGGCGGCATCCTGGGCGTCGGCAACGGCTCCGTGAACCCGCCGCGCCTGGTCCGCGTCGCCTACACCCACCCGAAGGCGGAGAAGACCCTCGCCCTGGTCGGCAAGGGCATCACCTACGACTCGGGCGGCATCTCCCTGAAGCCGGCCGGCCACAACGAGACGATGAAGTGCGACATGGCCGGCGCCGCCGCCGTCCTGTCCACCGTCGTCGCCGCGGCCCGCCTCGGCCTCGAGGTCAACGTCACCGGCTGGCTGGCGCTCGCCGAGAACATGCCGTCCGGCTCCGCCACCCGCCCGGGTGACGTGCTGAACATGTACAGCGGCAAGACCGTCGAGGTCCTGAACACCGACGCCGAGGGCCGGCTCGTCCTCGCCGACGCGCTGACCAGGGCCTCCGAGGAGCACCCGGACGCGATCGTCGACGTGGCGACCCTGACCGGCGCGATGGTCCTCGCCCTGGGCGACCGCACCTTCGGCATCATGGCGAACGACGACGACTACCGCACCGCGATCCACGAGATCGCCGAGGAGGTCGGCGAGCAGTCCTGGCCGATGCCGCTCCCGGCGGACCTGCGCAAGACCATGGACTCCCCCAGCGCCGACATGGCCAACATGGGTGTCCGGATGGGCGGCGGCCTGGTCGCCGGTCTCTTCCTGCAGGAGTTCGTGGGCGAGGGCATCCCCTGGGCCCACCTGGACATCGCGGGCCCGGCCTTCCACGAGGGCGCCCCGTACGGCTACACCCCGAAGGGCGGCACCGGCTCCGCGGTCCGCACCCTGGTGAAGCTGGCCGAGCGCACGGCGGCCGGCGAGCTCTGACCGCACCCCGACAGGTACGGCCCCGGGCCCCGCGCCCGGGGCCGTACCCGTTCGCTCGCGACGAAATCCGTAGGTTCGTACGCCGCGCCGACCCCGCCGTACGGACGATCGGCCGTCTCAGAGCACGGCCCCGCGTCCCGCCGCCCGTCAACAAGTGCGAAGATGGGTTCTCGGCAGGACAGGGCCCCCACCACAGGGCCGAAATAAAGCGGCCGAACACCAGCCGCCGCCCGGTCATCGAAGACCGGCGACGAGCGCACATGCATGGAGGACGTGACGTGGCGAACGACGCCAGCACCGTTTTCGACCTAGTGATCCTCGGCGGCGGTAGCGGCGGTTACGCCGCGGCGCTGCGCGGAGCGCAGCTGGGCCTGGACGTCGCACTGATCGAGAAGAACAAGCTCGGCGGCACCTGCCTGCACAACGGCTGCATCCCGACGAAGGCCCTGCTCCACGCCGGCGAGGTCGCCGACCAGGCGCGCGAGGCGGAGCAGTTCGGTGTCAAGGCCTCCTTCGAGGGCATCGACATCAAGGCCGTGCACAAGTACAAGGACGACGTGATCTCGGGCCTGTACAAGGGTCTGCAGGGTCTCGTCGCCTCCCGCAAGGTGACCTACATCGAGGGCACCGGTCACCTGTCCTCCCCGACCTCCGTCGACGTGGACGGCCGTCGCGTCGAGGGTCGGCACGTCCTCCTGGCCACCGGCTCCGTGCCGAAGTCGCTCCCCGGTCTGGAGATCGACGGCAACCGGATCATCTCCTCGGACCACGCGCTGACGCTGGACCGGGTCCCGGAGTCCGCGATCATCCTGGGCGGCGGCGTCATCGGCGTCGAGTTCGCCTCCGCGTGGAAGTCCTTCGGCACCGACGTCACGGTCATCGAGGGCCTGAAGCACCTCGTCCCGGTCGAGGACGAGAACAGCTCGAAGCTTCTTGAGCGCGCGTTCCGCAAGCGCGGCATCAAGTTCAACCTCGGCACCTTCTTCCAGTCCGCCGAGTACACCGACAACGGCGTCAAGGTCACCCTGGCCGACGGCAAGACCTTCGAGGCCGAGGTGCTGCTGGTCGCCATCGGCCGCGGCCCGGTCTCCGCCGGCCTCGGTTACGAGGAGCAGGGCGTCGCGACGGAACGCGGCTACGTCCTGGTCGACGAGTACATGCGTACCAACGTGCCGACGATCTCGGCCGTGGGCGACCTCGTCCCGACGCTCCAGCTCGCGCACGTCGGCTTCGCCGAGGGCATCCTCGTCGCGGAGCGCCTGGCCGGCCTGAAGGCCGTCCCGATCGACTACGACGGCGTGCCCCGGGTGACGTACTGCCACCCCGAGGTCGCCTCCGTCGGCATCACCGAGGCCAAGGCCAAGGAGATCTACGGCGCGGACAAGGTCGTCGCCCTGAAGTACAACCTCGCGGGCAACGGCAAGAGCAAGATCCTCAAGACCGCGGGCGAGATCAAGCTCGTCCAGGTCAAGGACGGTGCCGTGGTCGGCGTCCACATGGTCGGTGACCGCATGGGCGAGCAGGTCGGCGAAGCACAGCTGATCTACAACTGGGAGGCGCTGCCGGCCGAGGTCGCGCAGCTCATCCACGCCCACCCGACCCAGAACGAGGCGCTCGGCGAGGCCCACCTGGCCCTGGCCGGCAAGCCTCTGCACTCCCACGACTGACGCTCACGTCATCACAGGGCGCGACGACCACTTTCCGCAATTCGTTAGGAGCAACTGAAACCATGTCGGTTTCCGTAACCCTGCCGGCGCTCGGCGAGAGCGTCACCGAGGGCACCGTCACCCGCTGGCTCAAGGCCGAGGGTGAGCGTGTCGAGGCCGACGAGCCGCTGCTCGAGGTCTCGACCGACAAGGTCGACACCGAGATCCCCGCCCCCGCCTCGGGCATCCTGGCCTCCATCAAGGTCGCCGAGGACGAGACCGTCGAGGTCGGCGCCGAGCTGGCCATCATCGACGACGGCTCGGGCGCCCCCGCCGCGGCTCCGGCCCCGACGGCCGAAGCCGCCGCCGGTGGCGGCGCCGCCGAGGGCACCGACGTCGTGCTGCCCGCGCTGGGCGAGTCCGTCACCGAGGGCACCGTCACCCGCTGGCTGAAGTCGGTCGGCGAGACCGTCGAGGCCGACGAGCCGCTGCTCGAGGTCTCCACGGACAAGGTCGACACCGAGATCCCGGCCCCGGTCTCGGGTGTCCTCCTGGAGATCGTCGTCGCCGAGGACGAGTCCGCCGAGGTCGGCGCCAAGCTGGCCGTCATCGGCGCCGCGGGTGCCGCTCCGGCCCCCGCCGCGGCCCCGGCCCCGGCCGCCCCGGCTCCGGCCGCCCCGGCTCCGGCCGCCCCGGCCGCCGCTCCGGCCCAGGCTCCGGCCGCTCCGGCCCCGGTGGCGCCCGCCGCCCCGGCCGCCGCTCCGGCCCCGGCCGCCGCCGCTCCGTCGATCGCCCCGGCCGTCGTGACCCCGGTCCCGGCGACCCCCGCCCCGGCTCCGGCCGAGGACGGCGCGTACGTGACCCCGCTGGTCCGCAAGCTCGCCACCGAGAACGGTGTCGACCTGGCGGCCGTCAAGGGTTCGGGCGTCGGCGGTCGCATCCGCAAGCAGGACGTCCTCGCGGCCGCCGAGGCCAAGAAGGCCGCCCCGGCCCCCGCCGCCGCTCCGGCCGCCGCGTCGAAGGCCCCGTCCCTCGAGGCCTCCCCGCTGCGCGGTCAGACCGTCAAGATGACCCGCATGCGCAAGGTCATCGGCGACAACATGATGAAGGCGCTGCACGGCCAGGCCCAGCTGACCTCGGTCGTCGAGGTCGACATCACCAAGCTGATGAAGCTGCGCGCCCGCGCCAAGGACGCCTTCGCCGCCCGTGAGGGCGTCAAGCTGTCCCCGATGCCGTTCTTCGTCAAGGCGGCGGCCCAGGCGCTGAAGGCCTTCCCGGTCATCAACGCCCGGATCAACGAGGACGAGGGCACGATCACCTACTTCGACACCGAGAACATCGGTATCGCGGTGGACTCCGAGAAGGGTCTGATGACCCCGGTCATCAAGGGTGCGGGCGACCTCAACATCGCCGGCATCTCGAAGAAGACCGCGGAGCTGGCCGGTGCCGTGCGCGCCAGCAAGATCACGCCGGACGACCTGGCCGGTGCGACCTTCACCATCTCCAACACCGGTTCGCGCGGCGCGCTGTTCGACACGATCATCGTGCCCCCGAACCAGGTCGCCATCCTGGGCATCGGCGCCACCGTGCGCCGTCCGGTCGTCATCGACCACCCGGACCTGGGTGAGACGATCGCGATCCGCGACATGACGTACGTCGCGCTGTCCTACGACCACCGTCTGGTGGACGGCGCGGACGCCGCCCGCTACCTGACGGCCGTCAAGGCGATCCTGGAGGCCGGCGAGTTCGAGGTCGACCTCGGCCTCTGAGCCTCGGCCCCAGGCGGCCCCCGAGGCGCAACGTAACGAGCCTCACCTGCGGCGCCCCCGTCCGGAAGTGTTTCCGGACGGGGGCGCCGCCGTATTGTCTAAGGGTCAACACTCCCCGAGGAGCCTTCATGACCGTCCCCGTCGTCCACTCGCTGCGCGAACAGATCCGCGAGCACATCGTGGAGGGGATCGTCAGCGGCCGCTGGAAGCCGGGCGAGCGGATCGTGGAGCGCCGGATCGCGACCGAGCTGGAGGTCAGCCAGACCCCCGTCCGCGAGGCGCTGCGCGAGCTGGAGTCGCTGCGGCTGATCGAGTCGGCGCCCAACAAGGGCGTGCGGGTCCGCAACCTCACCGCGGCGGACCTGGAGGAGAGTTACCCGGTGCGGGCCGGTCTGGAGCAGATCGCGGCCGAGCTGGCCGCGACGCGGCTGGCGACCGACTGCTCGGCCCTGGAGCCGCACGTGACGGCGCTGTACGAGGCGGACGCCACGTCCGACGGGACGGCCCAGGTGCGGCACACGGTGGCCTTCCACCGGGAGCTGGTGAAGGCGGCCGGGAACGGCGTCCTGCTGCACACCTGGGAGACGCTGGGCATCGAGGTCTTCACGGCCCTGTCGATCCGCTGGCTCGGCACGGTCCAGAAGTCGTACGCGGAGGAGCACCAAGAGCTCGTGGAGGCCTTCCGCCGGGGCGACCCGAACATCGGGGCCCTCGTGAAGGCCCATGTGCTGGGCTGCGCCCCCAGGGCCTGACCCAGGGTTTCACGCGGAGTGAGCGGGCCCACCGTCCGGTGGGCCCGCTCACCTGTGCGGGCGCCTCCTCATACAGCCGGTCCCACCTGCGGAAACGGGGTCGGAATCAGGCACCGGGTGCCCGTTTTCCTGGCACCCTGTGCCGACTTTCTCGATCTGAAGAGGTTTTTCCCTTCAACCCTTTGATCGATCATCGATCGCCGGTTTACAGTCTTCGGCGGGCCGTCACCCGGCCCTTCGCCCTGTCCTGCCAGACAAGGCCCCTTATCTCCACCCCCATCTGTCCGGAAGGCGGCGATCATGACCGATCCCGTAGGCAAGATTCCGAGCGAGCTCGACCAGCTCCCGGACCGTGACACCGAGGAGACCGCCGAGTGGGCGGCCTCCCTGGACGCCGTCACCAAGGCCGCCGGCCCTCACCGGGCCGCCTACCTGATGCGCCGCACGCTCCAGCACGCCGAGGGCGCGGGCCTCGCCCTGCCCAAGCTGCTGGAGACGGACTACGTCAACACCATCCCCACCTCCGCGGAGCCCTCGGTCGGCGCGTCCGGCGGCGACGAGGAGATGGAGCGGAAGATCACCGCGTGGAACCGCTGGAACGCGGCCGCGATGGTCACCCGCGGCTCCAAGTACGGCGTCGGCGGCCACATCGCCACCTTCGCCTCGGCGGCCTGGCTCTACGAGACCGGCTTCAACCACTTCTTCAAGGGCAAGGAAGCCGACGGTTCCGGCGACCAGCTCTTCATCCAGGGCCACGCCTCCCCCGGCATCTACGCCCGCGCCTTCCTCGACGGCCGCCTCACCGAGGCGCACCTCGACAAGTTCCGGCAGGAGTCCGGCGGCGAGGGCCTGCCCTCCTACCCGCACCCGCGGCGCCTGCCCTGGCTGTGGGAGTTCCCCACCGTCTCCATGGGCCTCGGCCCGCTCTCCGCGATCTACCAGGCGCGCTTCAACCGCTACCTGACGAACCGCTCCATCAAGGACGTCTCCGCGTCCCACGTGTGGGCGTTCCTCGGCGACGGCGAGATGGACGAGCCCGAGGCCACCGCGGCGCTGGCGCTCGCCGCCCGCGAGGGCCTGGACAACCTGACCTTCGTCGTCAACTGCAACCTGCAGCGCCTCGACGGCCCGGTCCGCGCCAACTTCAAGATCGTTCAGGAGCTGGAGGCCCAGTTCCGCGGCGCCGGCTGGAACGTCGTGAAGTCGCTGTGGGGCAACGCCTGGGACGAGCTGTTCGCGCTCGACACCACCGGCGCCCTCGTCCGCCGCCTCCGCGAGGTGCCGGACGCGCAGGTCCAGACGTACCAGACCCGCGACGCCGCCTACATCCGCCAGGACTTCTTCGGCAAGGACCCGGCGCTCGTCGCGATGGCGCAGCTGCTGAGCGACGACAAGATCCTGGAGTGCTTCCACCTCTCCCGCGGCGGCCACGAGCCCCGCAAGGTGTACGCCGCGTACAAGGCCGCCGTGGAGTTCAAGGGCGCGCCGACGGTCATCCTCGCGCAGACCGTCAAGGGCTTCACCCTCGGTGAGGGCTTCGCGTCGAAGAACGCGAACCACCAGATGAAGAAGCTCACGACCGACGAGTTCAAGAACATGCGCGACCTCCTCGAGCTGCCGATCTCCGACTCGCAGTTCGTCGACGGCCAGGTGCCCTACGGCCACCCCGGCGCCGACGCCCCCGAGGTCCGCTACCTCCAGGAGCGCCGCGCGGCCCTCGGCGGCCCCGCCCCGGCCCGCCGCACCCACGCGATCGCGCCGCTGCCGGCCCCGGCCGACAAGTCGTTCGCCGCGTTCGACAAGGGCTCCGGCTCGCAGTCGATGGCCACGACGATGGCGTTCGTACGGCTCGTCAAGGACCTGGTCCGCGACAAGGAGACCGGCAAGCGCTGGGTCCCGATCGTCCCGGACGAGGCCCGTACCTTCGGTATGGAGTCGCTCTTCCCGTCGCTCGGCATCTACTCGCCGAAGGGCCAGACGTACGAGCCGGTCGACCGCGACCAGCTGATGTACTACAAGGAAGCCAAGAACGGCCAGATCCTCAACGAGGGCATCACCGAGGCCGGCTCGATGGCCGACTTCATCGCCGCGTCCACCGCGTACTCCACGCACGGCGAGGCGATGATCCCCTTCTACATCTTCTACTCGATGTTCGGCTGGCAGCGGACCGCCGACCAGATGTGGCAGCTCGGCGACCAGCTCGGCCGCGGCTTCCTCGTCGGCGCCACCGCCGGCCGCACCACCCTGACCGGTGAGGGCCTCCAGCACGCCGACGGCCACTCCCCCGTCATCGCGGCCACCAACCCGGCGGCGCTGACGTACGACCCGGCGTTCGCCTACGAGGTCGCGGCCATCGTCAAGGAGGGTCTGCGCCGGATGTACGGCGAGGCCGCCGAGGGCGAGGACCAGAACGTCTTCTACTACCTCACCGTCTACAACGAGCCGATGCCGCAGCCGGCCAAGCCCGCCGGGATCGACGAGGGCATCGTCAAGGGCCTCTACCGCTTCAACACGGCCGAGTCCGCCGGTCTCGACGTGCCCGCGAACGCCTCGCGCATCCAGCTCCTCTCCTCCGGCACGGCCATCCACTGGGCCCTGGACGCGCAGAAGCTGCTCGCCGCCGAGTGGGGCGTGGCCGCCGACGTGTGGTCCGCGACCTCCTGGACGGAGCTGCGCCGCGACGCGCTGGAGGCCGACGCGGCCCTCCTGCGCGGCGAGGAGCGGGTGCCGTACCTCCGCAAGGCCCTGGAGGGCGTCGACTCCCCGGTCCTCGCGGTCTCCGACTACATGCGCCAGGTCCCCGACCAGATCGCGCAGTGGGTCGAGCAGGACTGGTCCTCGCTGGGCGCCGACGGCTTCGGCCTCTCGGACACCCGTGACGCGGCCCGCCGCCACTTCGGCGTCGACGCCCAGTCGATCGTCGTCGCCGCCCTCGCGCAGCTGGCCCGCCGCGGCGCGGTCCGCGCGACGGCCGTGAAGGAGGCGCGCGAGCGCTACGGCCTGTAAGGGCCCCCACCCGACGAGGCGGGCGGCACGCATGATGGAGTCATGCGTGCCGCCCGCCTCATCAAGTTGGTCCTGCTGCTCCAGTCCCGCCCGTCGATGACGGCGGCCGAACTGGCCGCCGAGCTGGACGTGTCGGAGCGCACCGTCAGCCGGGACGCGCTGGCGCTGTCCGAGGCCGGGGTGCCGGTGTACGCGGACCGGGGCCGGGCCGGCGGGTACCGGCTGGTCGGCGGCTACCGCACGCGACTGACGGGCCTGGGGCGCGGTGAGGCCGAGGCGCTGTTCCTGTCCGGACTGCCGGGCGCGCTGCGGGACATGGGCCTGGACGACGCGGCCTCGGCGGCCCGTCTGAAGGTCACCGCGGCGCTGCTGCCCTCGCTGCGCGACGCGCCCGAGAGCGCGGCGCAGCGGTTCCTGCTCGACGCGCCCGGCTGGTACCAGGAGCCGGAGGCCCCCGAGTTGCTGCCGCCGGTCGCGGAGGCCGTCTGGGACGACCGGATGCTCGCGGCCCGCTACCGGCGCGGCGACCGCGAGGTGGAGCGGGACCTCGCCCCGTACGGGCTCGTCCTGAAGGCGGGCGTCTGGTACCTGTGCGCGCGCTCCGACACGGCCTTCCGCACCTACCGGATGGACCGCTTCACGGCGGTCGCCCTCACCGGGGAGCGCTTCGTCCGCGACGAGACCTTCGACCTGTCGGCCTTCTGGGCCGAGCGGGCCGCGGAGTTCGCCCGCTCGATCCTGCGCGCCGAGGTCGTCGTACGGCTCACGGAGGCGGGAGCCCGCAGGCTGCCGTACGTCACCGACCGCGCGGCCGCCGAGGAGGCCGTCGCGGCCGGAACGCGGGACGCGGCGGGCCGGTTGACCGCGACGCTCCCGGTCGAGAGCGAGGAGGTCGCCCTGTCCCAGCTGCTCGCCCTCGGCCCGGACGCCGAGGTGCTGTCCCCCGCCTCCCTGCGCGAGCGCTTCGCCGACGCGGCACGGGGCCTCGCCGCGCTGTACGACTGACGCCCGGCGCGGGGGCGGCCCGGGGCCTCCGGGGAGCGGCCTATCGGTAGTCGGCGGGGTCCGGTTTTCCCGTCTCGCTCGCGATGATGAAGCCGAAGGCGTCCGGCTGTGATCCGTCCGCGTCGGTGAAGCCGTACGCGCCGGCGAGCTCCGCGCTGGAGGTCGACCGGCCGTTCCAGCGGTGCCGGTCGGGGTCGGCGGCGAGGGCGGCGACGGCCCGGCCCACGTAGACCGGGGACTCGGAGATCGCGAAGTCGGGGGTGTCGGCGAGGGCGTCGCGCCAGTTCTCCTCGGTGACGCCGAAGGTGGCCAGCATCTGCTCGGACCGGAGCCAGCCCGGGGTGAGGGCGACAGCGGTGCCGCCGTACTCCTCCAGCTCCTTGCCGAGGCCGAAGGCCATCCGCAGGGGGGCGTTCTTGGCCAGGTCGTAGAAGAGGTTCTCGCGGAAGCGGGTGCCGTTGTACTCGGCGGTGCCGTCGGTGACCTCGACGACCAGTCCGCCCCGGTGGCGGATCAGCAGCGGCAGGGCGGTGTGCGAGGTGATGGCGTGCGTCCGCACCCCGAGTTCGAGCATCCGGAGGCCGCCCGTGAGGTCGTTCTCCCAGGTCTTCCGGCCGAAGGTGATCAGGTGCTCGCCGCCCCAGACGTCGTTGACGAGGACGTCGAGGCGCCCCTGCTCGCGGTCGATCCGCTCGATCAGGGCCTGGACCTGTCCGGGCTCCAGGTGGTCGGTGGGGACGGCGATGCCCTCCCCGCCGGCCGCCGTCACCAGTTCGGCGGTCTCCTCGATGGTCTCGGTCGCCCGGCCGACCTCACTCAGCCGTTCGCGGGTGGTGCGTCCGGTGACGTAGACGGTGGCTCCGGCGGCACCGAGCTGGACGGCGATCGCGCGTCCGGCGCCCCGGGTGGCCCCCGCGACCAGGCAGATCCGTCCTCGCAGTGGTGTGGTCTCAGTGGTCTCAGTCGTCATGGTGCCCACGCTGCCAGGAAATCACGACATCCTCTGTCCGGATTCATTTCGGACTTTCCGGGTGCGTCGCACTCGCCGGGGCAGGATGCTGGTCCCGTGATGGACGAGACCGAGTTCTGGGAGATCATCGACGCCAGCCGCGAGGACGCCGAGGGCGACCCCGAGGAGCAGGCCGATCTGCTCGTGGAACGGCTGACGCGACTGGACCCCGACTCCGTGCTCGACTACGCGCGCCATTTCGAGGCCCGCTTCAACCGCGCGTACCTCTGGGACCTGTGGGCCGCGGCGGCCGTGCTGTTCGACGGGGCGGGCGACGAGACCTTCGACTCGTTCCGGTGCTGGCTGATCGGCCAGGGCCGGGAGGTGTACGAGGGGGCGGTGCACGATCCGGACGCGCTCGCGGACCTGCTCGGCGACTTCGACGTCGAGATCGACGGGGACGGCGAGGAGATCGGCTTCGCGGCGGACGAGGCGTACGAGGCGCTGACCGGCGCCGAGACCCCCGAGCTGGGGCTCCCCGTGCCGGACAAGGAACCGCTCGGCCCGCCGCTGGACCTGCTCGACGACGACGCGCTGGCAGCGCGTCTCCCCCGGCTGTGGGAGCGCTTCGGGACCGGGTAGCGGGTCCTGGCTCCGGGGGCGGCCGCCGCCCCCGGACGCGTCGGGCGCGGCACGCGACGGGGTGGGGCGGGGCGGCGGATCCCTGATCCCGGAGGAGGGGGTCCCGGGATCCGCGCCCGCGGGGCCGGGGCGGCCTCAGAAGTGGGTGCCGCCGTCGATGCGGACCTCGGTGCCGGTGATGAACTTCCCGTCCTCGCTCGCGAGCATCGCGACGACGCCGGCGACGGTCTCCGGGCCGGCGAAGCCCTGGCCGAGGGCGGGCGCGAGCTTCGCGAAGAGGGAGAAGTCGGTGTCCTCCGGCAGGCCGGGGCCGACGCTCTGACGGCTGGCGCCGGTGCCGTCGGTCATGCCGGAGGAGATGGAGCCGGGCTGGACGGCGGTGAAGCGGATGCCCTGCCCGGCGTACTCGGCGGCCAGCGCGTGGGTCATGGACTGGATGCCGCCCTTGCTGGCCGCGTAGGCGGACATGTAGGGGTGGGCGAACATCGCGGAGGTGGAGGAGAAGTTCACGACGGCGGAGCCGTCACCCGCGAGGAGTGCGGGGATCGCCTCGCGGATCACGAGGAAGGTGCCGGTGAGGTTGATCCGGATCACCTGCTCGAAGGAGTCGAGGCTCGTCTCGTGGGTGTGCGAGGAGCGCAGGATGCCGGCCGCGTTGACCAGGACGTCCAGGCCGCCGAGCGCCTCGACGGCGGCGGCGACGCCGGCCCGTACGGAGTCCTCGTCGGCGACGTCCAGGACGACGGTGGTGAGGCGGTCGGCGGCATCGCCGGCCTTGGCGACGGTGTCCTTGAGGCCGTCCTCGCTGATGTCGGCGGCGACGACCCGGCCGCCCTCCGCCAGCATGCGCAGGACGGTGGCCTGGCCGATGCCGGAGCCACCGCCGGTGATGAGGACGCGGCGTCCTTCGTAACGGGTCAGCTGGTTCATGGCGGCAACCTCTCGATGTCAAGCACGCGGTGGAACGCCGCCACCGTACGCCCAAGTGGCACGTTTTGCCATACCTGCATTTCGTGCACTTCCGGCGGCCGCGGGCGTACGCTTCGTACGGTGAGCACCAAGCCCCCCTCCCCGTCGCTGACGGAGCGCCGCAAGGCCGCCACCCAGCTGGACATCGCGCGTGCCGCCGCCGAGCTCTTCACCGAGCGCGGTCCCGACGGCACCACGGCCGAGGACATCGCCCACCGGGCCGGGGTCGCCCTGCGCACCTTCTACCGCTACTTCCGCTCCAAGCAGGACGCCGTGGCCCCCCTCCTCGCGGGCGGCGCCGACCGCTGGCGCGAGCAGCTCGCGGCGGCCGGCCCCGAGCCGGGGGCCGGCCTCCCGCAGCTCCTGGAACGCTCGATCGCCGCGTCGCTCACCCCCGCGGACGACGCCGCCGCCGAGGGCCTGCGCTGGACGCGCGGGCTGCTGCGCGCCGCCGCCGAGGACCCCGCCCTCCGCGCCGTCTGGTACCGCGTCAACCAGGAGTCCGAGGAACGCCTCCGCGAGGTCGTCGCCGCGCTCGCCGGACCGGGCGCGGACCCGCTGGAGGTACGGCTCGCGGCCGCGGCGGCCACGGACGCCATCCGCATCGCACTGGAGAGCTGGGCGGAGGCGGACACGGCACCGGACGCCGTGGGCCCGCCGGACGCCGGGGCCCCGCCGGACGCGGGGGCGACGCCGGAGACGGAGGCGTCCCCGGCCGCCCTCGCGGTCCGGTGTCTGCGCGAACTGACGGGCGGGATGAGGCTGTTCGGCCCGGGCGTCAGCGCATGAGGGACCGGCCCATGAGGACGTCGTCCACGTACTCCCCGTCGAGGAGGAACTCCCCCGGCAGCACGCCCTCGACGGCGAAGCCCTCGGAAGCGTAGAGCGCGCGGGCCGGCGCGTTGTGGCCGAGCACGCGCAGCGTGATCCGGAGGGCCCCGTCCTCCCTGGCCCGGTCCATCGCGGCCCGCAGGAGCGCCCTGGCGACCCCCCGCCCCCGGGCGGACCCGGCGACGACCAGGCCCTGGATCTGCCGGACGTGGGCGTTGGCGGCGAGCGGGGTCGGCGCGACCACCCGCACGTAGCCGACGAGCGCCTCCCCGCGCACCGCGACCAGGTAGTCCCCCGGCGGGTGACGCTCGTCGAAGAAGGGCGCGTACGGCTCCGCCGGGGCGGGCTGCACGGCGTGGAGGGTGGACCAGGCCGCCCGGTCGAGGGCGGCGAGGACGTCCTCGTCGTCGGGTCCCGCGGCACGTATCTGCGTCTCCGGCACGATCATGACGGCCACTGTGCCACCCACCGGGCGGGAAGGGCAGGATGGTGACCATGCAGCGTTCCGCAACCCGCAAGCGTGTCGCCGTCACCGGCGCCTCCGGGCTCATCGGCTCCGCCCTCGTCCGCTCCCTGCGCGCCGACGGCCACGACGTCCTCCGCCTCGTCCGCCGCCCTGCCCGGACCGCCGACGAGGTCGAGTGGGACCCCGGGCGGCTGTACGTCGACGCCGCCGGGCTCGTCGGCGTCGACTCCGTCGTCCACCTCGCGGGCGCCGGGGTCGGCGAGCGCCGCTGGACCGAGGCGTACAAGCAGGAGATCCGGGACAGCCGCGTGCTCGGCACGACGGCGATCTCCCAGGCCCTCGCCTCCCTCGCGGACCCGCCGGAGAGCCTCGTCTGCGGCACGGCGCTCGGCTGGTACGGGGACACCGGCGACCGCGCCGTCGACGAGAGCGCGCCCGCCGGCACCGGCTTCCTGCCGTCCGTGTGCGTCGAGTGGGAGGCCGCCGCGGCCCCCGCCGAAGAGGCCGGCATCCGTGTCACCTACGCCCGCACGGGCCTGGTCGTGGCGCGCGAGGGGGGCGCCTGGGGGCGGCTGTTCCCCCTCTTCCGCGCCGGGCTCGGCGGGCGGATGGGCGACGGCCGCCAGTACTGGTCCTACATCTCCCTCCACGACGAGGTCGCCGCCCTCCGCCACCTCGTCGACACCCCCTCCGTCACCGGCCCGGTGAACCTCACGGCCCCCGACCCGGTCACCAACCGCGAGGTCACCGCCGCGATGGGCCGCGTCCTGCGCCGCCCGACGTTCTGCACCGTCCCCGCCGCGGCCCTCAAGGTCGTCCTGGGCGACTTCGCCCAGGACGTGCTGGGCAGTCAGCGGGTGCTTCCCGCCCGCCTGTTGGAGTCCGGCTTCGACTTCGCCTTCCCCACCATCGACGACTCCATCCGCGCGGCGACCGGCTGACCCGAGGGGCCCCGGAACCACGGCTCGTGCCGCCGGACGCCCGTACGTCGGCCTGCCCCGGCGCGGCCGCCGGGCGGCCGGGCGGGCGCGCCCGTGCGGCACCGGCGACCGCAGCCCGCGGCCCCCGTGGCCGTACCCCCGCGCGAGAGGGGTCCGCGGTGGCGGCGGTCCCCGTGCGCCTCGGCCGCACGCCCCTGTGCTCCCCCGTGCCGCAGGCACCCCGGTGCGCGCGGCTGGCAGGCGTGGGAGCGCTGCCTAGGCTCGACCCGAACGGCGAACTCGGGCATTCCGGAGGCCCGTTGGGGGCATAGGCCTCCCACCGTCCGCGCCGACCTGGGGAGGGGCACGTGCTCAGCAGCACAGACAGCGCAAGGACCGCACAGCGTACGGACGTCGTGGAGACCGTCGACGTCGTGATCGTGGGAGCCGGCATCGCGGGGCTCGCGGCCGCCCACCGGCTGACCGGCGCCGGACTCTCCGTCGCCGTCCTGGAGGCGGAGCCGCGGATCGGGGGCCGGCTGGCGACCGACGACGTCGACGGCTTCCTGCTGGACCGCGTGGGCCCCCTGCTCACCCTGTCGTACGAGCAACTGCGGGCGATGCCGGGGCTCGAAGGCCTCGCGCTCCGCCCCTTCGGCCCCGGGGTGCTCGTGCACACCGACGGCCGGTACGCGCGATGGGGCGCACCGCACCCCCGGCGGACCCCCGCCGGGGTACGGACCGGAGGCCACCGGAGCGTGGGGGGAGCGTTCAGCGTGGCGCGCGCCCTCGCGAGCGCCCCCCGGCATCCGGCCGCCTCGCTCGACCAGGCGCGGCTCGGCGCCTCCCTCGTCCGGCTCGCCGCGACCCCGACGCAGCGGCTGCTCGCCCGCCCGGACCGGACCGCCCGGGAGGCGCTGACCGCGCGGCTGCCCGCCCGGACCGTCCAGGGAGTGCTGCGGCCCCTGCTCGCGGCGCTCCTCGCGGACCCGGACCTCGGCACGTCGAGCCGCCAGGCGGACCTCGCGCTCCGCGCCTTCGCCCGGGGCCGGCTCTCCGCGCCCGAGGGCGGTTCGGCGGCGCTCCCGGAGCGGCTCGCCGCCGCGCTGCCGCCCGGGACCGTCCGAACCGGCGTCCGGGTCACCGAGGCGTCCGTCTCCCGGGTCACGACGGCGGACCACGGCGTGTTCGGCTGCCGCTCCATGATCCTCGCCACCGGTGCCCGGTCGGCCGCCGAGCTGCTGCCCGGCCTGCGGACGCCCGCCTTCCACCCGGTCACGGTCCTGCACCACACCGCGCCGTCGGCGCCCACCGCGGACCCGACCCTGATCCTCGAATCCGACCCGGGCGGGCCCGTCGCCCACACCGCCGTGATGAGCGCGGTCGACCCGAGCCGCGCCCCCGCCGGGCGGGCCCTCGTCACCTCGACGGTGCTCGGTACGCCGCCGGACGACACCGAGCGGCGCGTCCGCAAGCACCTCGCCACGTTGTACGGCACGTCCACCGACGAGTGGGAGCTCCTCGCCCTCCACCACACCCCCCACGCCGTCCCCGCCATGCCACCGCCGCACGACACCGGCCGCTCCGTCCGCCTCCTCGCCGGCCTCTACGTCTGCGGCGACCACCGCTCCTCCGGGACCGTCCGCGGCGCCCTCTCCTCCGCCCACCGCGCCGCCGACGCCCTCCTCACCGACCTCGGCCTCCCCCTCCACACCCCCCGAGCCGCCTGACCCCCCGGGTGCCCCGCCCCGGGCCATGGGCGGCACCCGGCCCCCTCGCGTCCCGGGCCGTGGGCGGGCACCCACCCGCCCCCGGGTCGTAGGCGGCACCCGCCTCTCGCGTCCCGGATCGTGGGCCCGCGCGCACCCCCGCGCTCCGGGTCGTGGGCCCGCGCGCCCTGGGTCGTGGGTCGTGGGCCCGCGCGCACCCCCGCGCCCTGGGGCGTGGCGGGCACCCACCCGCCCCGGGCGGCGGGCGGCACTCCCGCCCCGGGTCGTGGCGAGCACCCCTACCCGCCCCCGGCCCGTGGGCGGCATCCGCGCCCCTGCGCCCCCGGGGTTGTGGGCCGCGCCCACCCTGCGCCCCCGGGTTGTGGGCCGTGCCCACCCTGCGCCCCGGGGTTGTGGGCCGCACCCACCCTGCGCCCCCGGGTTGTGGACGGCATCTTCCCCGTGCCCCCGGGGTTGTGGGCAGGCGTTCCGCGGGGCGGAACGGGTGGGCACAACCCCACGACGGCGCCGCACCTCCGGCGCACCGCTCAGGCACGGAAAACCTGGGCCCGGCAAAGGGCGCCGTCCCGTGTGCCCACCCGTCCCGCCCAGCGGGACGATTGCCCACACGGCAGGTGGATGGGTGGTGGACGCAAGCGCCCACGCAGAGCGGGGCGGGCGGCGGGCCCACACGGGCGGGCGCAGGCCCACACGGCGGGCGGGGCGGGCGCAGGCCCACGCAGAGCGGGGGCGCGGGCACCGGACCCGCGGGGCGGCACAGCCGCCCGGCTGGACGCGGGCGCCGGACCCGCGGGGCGGCACGGCCGCCCGGCGGAACGCGAGCCCACGCGGGCGGGGGCGCAGGCCCACACGGGCGGGCAGGCGCGGGCTCGTGGGGCGGCACGCCCACACGGCGGGTGCGTGGCGGGCGCGGGCCCACCCGGGCCGGGGCGGGCGCGGGTCCATACGGTGGCGCGCGGGCACCGGCCGCACGCGGTGCAGGACCCGGGCGCGGGCGCCGGGCGGGGGGGCGGAGGGGCCGGACGGCGGGCGTCAGCCCAGGGCGGCTACGCGGTCGCGGTAGGTGCGGGCGGGGGCGGCGTCCCGGTAGGGCTCAAGGCGGCGCTCGAAGTCGCGGACGTACTCGACGGCACGGGCGGACCGCATCTCGGAGGCCTGCTGCGCCGCCTCGGCGCCCAGCGCGCAGGCCTGGTCGAGTTCGCCGAGGGCGAGCCGGGAGGTGGCGAGGACGACCCGGCAGAAGAGGCGGCTGCGGGCGAAGCCGGGGGCGCGGAGCTGGAGGGCGCGTTCGGCGTGCTGCGCGGCGGGCCGGTACTGCTGGAGGTCGCGGTGGCAGTGGCCGAGTTCGTCGGCGAGCTGGGCCTCGTCGAACATCCGGGCCCAGTAGGGGACCTCGTCGCCGGGCCGGGCCGCTTCGAGGGCGCGTTCGGCCCGGACGAGGGAGGCGCTGCACGCGCGGGCCTCGCCGAGGACGGCGTGTCCCCGCGCCTCGATGGCGTGCAGCATCGCCTGGACGACGGGGGGCGCGGCGGGACCGACGCCCTGCTGGGCGACCCGGGCGAGCTGCACGGCCTCGCGTCCGTGGCCGAGGTAGACGGCCTGGCAGCTCATGGTGAGGAGCACGTACGAGCCGTAGGCCCGGTCACCGGCCGCCTGGGCGAGGCGCAGCGCCTGGACGAAGTAGCGCTGGGCGAGGCCGTGGGCGGCGATGTCGTACGACGTCCAGCCGGCGAGCCGGGTGAGGTCGGCGGCGGCGGCGAAGAGGCGGCGGCCGACGGACTCGCCGTAGGTGCCGCGCAGCATCGGCTCGGCCTCGTGCTCCAGGTAGCGGACGAGCGCCTGGCGGGCGTGGCCGCCGCCGTAGGCGTGGTCGAGGGTGCGGAAGAGTTCGGCGACGGAGCGGAGCGCGGCGATGTCGCCGCTGGAGACCCGCTGGCCCGGCCCCCGGTCCGTACCGCGCTGGCGGGGTACGGAGAAGCGGCCCTGGGGCGGGACGCGGAGGTCGTGCGGCGGCGGGCCGGCGGGGGGCCGGGGGGCGGCCGGGGCGGGTTCCCCGCGGGCCACCCGGTCGTCGGCGCGGCCGATCAGCCAGTCGCGGCTGGGGACGACGAGGCCCGCCGGGGTGAAGGCGATCTTGCGGAGTTCGGCGTGGCTGCCGGAGTCCTTGCGCCACAGGCCGCTGACGATGTCGACGGCCTCTTCGGGGGTGGCGGCGAACTCCAGGCCCGCGTAGACGGGTGCGCAGGCGTCGAGGCCGAGGTCCTGGGCGGAGAGCCGGCGGCCGAGGCGGCGGGTGAAGACCTCGGCGATGAGGGCGGGGGTGGTGCCGCGCGGCTGCTGTCCGCGGAGCCAGCGGGTCACGGAGGTCTTGTCGTACCGCAGGTCGAGGCCGTGTTCGAGACCGAGCTGGTCGACCCGTCTGGCGAGGCCCGCGTTGGAGAACCCGGCTTCGGCGATGAGCGCGGCGAGCTGGCGGTTCGGGATGCGCTGCGGTGGTCGTTCCGTCATCAGCTGTGCGGTCTCCTGCCTTCCGGGTCCGGGCGGCAGCCCCGTCGGACCCTCATGGAACGGCGTGAATTTAGCGGTCTCCAAGGCCCGTACCGCCACCTTCGCCCCACATTCATCCGATCGTGTGAGGATTGACGGCATCGCTGACGTAGGTGGCCCCGGTCACCTGCCGGAGGGGTGTCCGCGTCGCCGCCGTACAGTGGCAGGGGCGCGAATGACGCATGGTGCCGTTCCGGCCCGGGATGATCCCCGGTCCCCGGACCACGGCACCCAGGAGGAGGCATGGCCGTGAGTGAGCTGCGATTCGTCCGTCTCGGGTTCGGCGCGGAGGCCGTCGACTACCAGGTGGCCTGGGACCGGCAGCGCGAGGTGCACGCCGCGCGGTTCGCCGACGAGATCGACGACACCTGCCTGCTCCTGGAGCACCCGCCCGTCTACACGGCCGGCCGGCGCACGGCGGAGAACGAGCGCCCCCTGGACGGGACGCCGGTGGTGGACGTGGACCGCGGCGGCAAGATCACCTGGCACGGCCCCGGCCAGCTCGTCGGCTACCCGATCATGAAGCTGCCCCGCCCGGTCGACGTCGTCGCGCACGTCCGCCGCCTGGAGGAGGCCCTGATCCGCACGGCCGCCGAGTTCGGCGTGGAGACGACGCGGGTCGAGGGGCGCAGCGGCGTCTGGGTCCTCGGCGACCCGGTCGAGCAGCGGCCGTCGTTCGGCGGGCTCTCCCTCGACTTCGACCCGCGGCTGACGGACGAGGAGTTCGACCCGCGCCTGAACGGCCCCGAGTACGCCCCGTCCAACGCCGGCCAGCGCCGCGAGGACCGCAAGCTCGCCGCCATCGGCATCCGGGTGGCCAAGGGCGTCACGATGCACGGCTTCTCGTTCAACGTGAACCCCGACAACGCCTGGTTCGACCGGATCATCCCGTGCGGCATCCGCGACGCGGGCGTGACCTCGCTCGCCAACGAGCTGGGCCGTGACATCACGATCGAGGAGGTGCTCCCGGTCGTGGAGCGCCACCTGCGGGAGGTCCTGGAGCACGCGGAGCTGAAGCCCCGCGAGATCGAGCGTCCGGTGGAACCGGCCTCGGCCTGAGGACCACCGGAAGGAATGCAGGGCCCTGGCCAGAGGTTGGCCAGACGTAGTAAGGCATGGGAACCAACGGCGTACCCTGGTGTGCGCCGAAGAATCGAAGCTACAGGAGCCGATGTGTCCGCAGTCGCCCCCGACGGACGCAAGATGCTGCGCCTGGAGGTCCGGAACGCCCAGACCCCCATCGAGCGCAAGCCCGAGTGGATCAAGACCCGCGCGAAGATGGGTCCGGAGTACACGAAGATGCAGGGCCTCGTGAAGAGCGAGGGCCTGCACACGGTCTGCCAGGAGGCGGGCTGTCCCAACATCTTCGAGTGCTGGGAGGACCGCGAGGCCACCTTCCTCATCGGCGGTGACCAGTGCACCCGGCGCTGCGACTTCTGCCAGATCGACACCGGCAAGCCCGAGGCGCTGGACCGTGACGAGCCGCGCCGGGTGGGCGAGTCGGTCGTCACGATGGACCTGAACTACGCCACCATCACCGGCGTCGCGCGCGACGACCTGGAGGACGGCGGCGCCTGGCTGTACGCGGAGACCGTGCGCCAGATCCACCAGCAGACGGCGGAGCGCGCCGAGGGCCGCACCAAGGTCGAGCTGCTCGCCCCCGACTTCAACGCGGTGCCGGAGCTCCTGGCGGAGGTCTTCGACTCCCGTCCCGAGGTCTTCGCGCACAACGTCGAGACGGTGCCGCGGATCTTCAAGCGGATCCGTCCCGGCTTCCGCTACGAGCGCTCCCTGGACGTCATCACCCAGGCCCGCGACTACGGTCTGGTCACGAAGTCGAACCTCATCCTCGGCATGGGCGAGACCCGCGAGGAGGTCAGCGAGGCGCTCCGGCAGCTGCACGACGCGGGGTGCGAGCTCATCACGATCACCCAGTACCTGCGTCCCTCCGTCCGGCACCACCCCGTGGAGCGCTGGGTGAAGCCGCAGGAGTTCGTGGAGCTGAAGGACGAGGCCGACCAGATCGGCTTCTCCGGCGTGATGTCGGGCCCGCTGGTCCGCTCCTCGTACCGCGCCGGACGCCTCTTCCAGCAGGCGATCGAGAAGCGCGGCGCGGTCGACAACGCCACGCAGGCCGTCTGAGGTCCCGGCCCGGCTCCTCCGGTGCCGCCCGGGGCTTCCGAGCCCCGTGTGAATCCGAGCACAAGTAGTTACCGGCCAGTAGTGGCCAAATCCGGTGCGGCCCGTACGGCCCCGCAGCTCAGCGGGGGCGTACGGGCCGCATCGGCGTTCTCCCGGTGACCCGACTGGCCGCATCAACGTTTCACCAGTGTTTGACCACCGGGTCACGCCCTGGTAACACCGATCTGTGAGCCTGGATTCACTCACCGCCACCACCCCCTCGCATCCCCCCACCTCGTCTCACCCGCCATCGAGAGAGGACCCCGACATGCCGGCCGCATCGACGCACGTCCGCGTCACCGCGATCCCGTCCGTCACCGACGCCCTGAAGGCCGTGGAGGCCCTGCTCCTGGGCGCCGGACAGCGCACCGCCCGGCGCAACGCCTGGAACTCCGTCCTGGAGGACCGCCGCCGCGCCAAGGACCGGGTCGAGGCCCAGCATGTGATGGAGGCCGCGTCGGGCCGCACCTCCCGGGCCACGTAAACTTCAGGACATGGCGAGGAAGGCAAACACGGGCAGCGCTGACGCTGCGACTCCAGGGCGACTGAAGCAGATCGCCCTCACGTACCAGATGACCCGGAAGGCCGACCCCAAGGTCGGTCTGGTCGTCGCGGGCGTGGGCATCGTCGTACTCGGTGTCCTCCTCGGGATCGGCTTCCTCATCGGTCATCCGGTCTATCTGGGCATCCTGGGCTTCGTCCTGGCGCTCCTGGCGGCGGCCATCGTGTTCGGACGGCGCGCCGAGCGCGCCGCCTTCGGACAGATGGAAGGCCAGCCGGGCGCTGCCGCGGCGGTGCTCCAGAACGTCGGACGCGGCTGGACCACCACCCCCGCGGTCGCGATGAACCGCAGTCAGGACGTCGTGCACCGCGCGGTCGGCCGGGCGGGCATCGTGCTGGTCGCCGAGGGCAACCCGAACCGGGTCAAGACCCTGCTGGCGGCCGAGAAGAAGCGGATGAGCCGCGTCGTGGTGGACGTGCCGGTGCACGACATCATCGTCGGCGACGGCGAGGGCCAGGTGCCCCTCAAGAAGGTCCGCACGACCATGCTCAAGATGCCCCGCGTGCTCACCGGCCCCCAGGTGACCGTCGCCAACGACCGGCTGCGGGCGATGGGCGACCTGATGAGCAACATGCCGCTGCCCAAGGGCCCGATGCCGAAGGGCATGCGGATGCCGCGCGGCGGAAAGACGCGCTGACACCACGATCCCTACGAGGAAGGCCCCGGACCGCTTGGTCCGGGGCCTTCCTCGTAGGCGTGACGGGGGCTTCCTCGCGGGCGGGGCGGGGGCTTCCCCGTCGATGGGGCGGGGGCTTCCCCGTGGGTGTGCGACGGAGGCTTCCCCGCCGGTGTGCGGCAGGGACTTCCCCGTGGAGTGACGGGGAAGGAGGCTTCCTCGGCGGTGTGACGGGGAAGGCTCCCTCGGGGGCCCGACGGGGGGATGGTTCAGATACGGACCTGGACGGCGCCGGAGAGGCGGTCGTGGAGGCCGCGGCCGTCGCGGTCCCAGATGAGGGCCGGGAGGGCGAGGCAGACGAGGAGGGACCGGACCGCCACGCGCCCCAGTCCCAGCCGGCCGCCGCTCGCGGAGACGACCCGCAGGCCGAAGAGGCGCTTGCCGGGCGTCGAGCCGACCGTGCCGACCGTGAGCACGCTCAGCACGAGGAGGATGCCGAGGGCCCAGTTGCCCGTCGCCTGGCTGTAGCCGTCGGTGACGAGGCCGTATGCGATCAGCATGCAGAGGGCCCAGTCGACGGCCAGGGCGCCGAGCCGCCGCCCGGGGCGGGCGATCGAGCCGGGGCCCTCCTCCGGCAGCCCCAGCTGCTGACCGCGGTAGCCGAAGTCGACGCCTGCGTCCTCGGCCGCCGCGCGCGGGCCGGAGAGCCAAGATCCGAGTGCTTGCCTGTTGTCCACCCGCCCACGGTACTGCGCCCGTTTTCGATCACTTCCGCCCGGGTACGCGTACGACTCCGGCACGCGCACCGGCACCCACCCCGGTTAACTTCGACGAAACAAATGGGTCATGCTTGAGAAATCCCGGCTGCCTATGGTCGGGTCCAGCGTGTGCCACCGCACTGGCCGCACGACAGCTGCAACCCCGCCCCTCCCCGGGCCGGGAGTAGGAGGAGTTGGATGTCCGAGAAGCACGGGTTCCAGAACGCCGACGAGGTCCAGAAGTTCATCAAGGACAACGACGTCAAGATGGTCGACGTCCGGTTCTGCGACCTTCCGGGCGTGATGCAGCACTTCACGATCCCCGCGACGGCCTTCGACCCGTCCGAGGAGCTCGCCTTCGACGGCTCGTCCATCCGCGGCTTCCAGGCGATCCACGAGTCCGACATGGCGCTCCGCGCCGACCTGTCGACGGCCCGCGTGGACCCCTTCCGCCGCGACAAGACGCTGAACATCAACTTCTTCATCCACGACCCGATCACGGGCGAGCAGTACAGCCGTGACCCGCGCAACATCGCGAAGAAGGCCGAGGCGTACCTCGCCTCCACCGGCATCGCCGACACCGCCTACTTCGGCCCCGAGGCGGAGTTCTACGTCTTCGACTCGGTGCGCTTCGAGACCTCCGCGAACCAGGGCTTCTACCACATCGACTCCGAGGCCGGCGCCTGGAACACCGGTGCGGAGGAGAACAACCGCGGCTACAAGGTCCGCTACAAGGGCGGCTACTTCCCGGCCCCGCCGGTCGACCACTTCGCCGACCTGCGCTCCGAGATCTCCCTGGAGCTGGAGAACGTCGGCCTCCAGGTCGAGCGCCAGCACCACGAGGTCGGCACCGCCGGCCAGGCGGAGATCAACTACAAGTTCAACACGCTGCTCGCCGCGGCCGACGACCTGATGCTCTTCAAGTACATCGTGAAGAACGTCGCCTGGCGCAACAACAAGACCGCGACCTTCATGCCGAAGCCGATCTTCGGCGACAACGGCTCGGGCATGCACGTCCACCAGTCGCTGTGGTCGAACGGCGACCCGCTGTTCTACGACGAGACCGGCTACGCGGGCCTCTCGGACACCGCCCGCTACTACATCGGCGGCATCCTCAAGCACGCCCCGTCGCTGCTCGCCTTCACCAACCCGACGGTGAACTCGTACCACCGCCTGGTCCCGGGCTTCGAGGCCCCGGTCAACATGGTGTACTCGCAGCGCAACCGCTCCGCCGCCATGCGCATCCCGATCACCGGCTCGAACCCGAAGGCCAAGCGCGTCGAGTTCCGCGCGCCGGACCCGTCCTCGAACCCGTACCTCGCCTTCTCGGCGCTGCTCCTCGCGGGCCTCGACGGCATCAAGAACAAGATCGAGCCCGCGGAGCCGATCGACAAGGACCTGTACGAGCTCGCTCCCGAGGAGCACGCCAACGTCCAGCAGGTCCCGACCAACCTGGAGGCCGTCCTCCACGCCCTCGAGGACGACAACGAGTACCTCCAGGCCGGCGGTGTCTTCACCTCCGACCTCATCGAGACCTGGATCGACTACAAGCGCACCCACGAGATCGCCCCGATCCAGCTGCGCCCGCACCCGCACGAGTTCGAGCTCTACTTCGACCTCTAAGCCGTACCGCGCGAGCGAGGTTCTCCCGAGGCCCGTCGTCCCCTTCGAGGGGGCGGCGGGCCTCGCCGTTTCCGGCCAAGATCACAGGAGTGCGAACAGGTGACGAACTCTCGACCGTACCTGCGAGTAGGGGGTTCACTCTGCGCAACCGGCCGATAGCGTGTCGTCGTCGCTGCCGCCACACCCGGAGCACAAGGCTCCGCTGGGACTAGCTGGCGCGATGAGGACTGCCTACGTGACTCAGGCGGCTTTCGCCCCTGCGGAGACACTTCGACTGCAGCCGTACACCGATCACTGCCGCGTCATCGCCGACGAGGGCGCGCACGTGGTCATCGGCGTCTCCCCGGGAAACAGTTATTTCACCGCCCAGCGGCTGCGCGAGCTGACGCGCTGGGGCTTGGACCACTTCGATCAGGTCGATCTCGTCTACACCGATCTGCATGTCGCCGACATGTACGAGGCGCTGGGATACGGGGCCGACGAGGCGCGGCGCAAGGCCGTCAAGAACCTGCGGGGGGTGAGGGCGAAGGTCGGGGCGGCCGTGGCCGAGGCCGATCCCGCGGGGCTGCGGCTACGGGCCCGCGGGATGTCGGAGTTCGGCGACGTCCCGGCCTACCGCGAGCTGCACCGCACGGTGCTCGACGCGGTGGCGGCGGACCCGGTGGTACGGGAGACCTGCGACGCCCTGACCGGCATCTTCCTGGCCGGAAAGCTGGCGCCGGGACAGCGGACCGACGAGCGGCAGCGGGAGGTGTGCCGGGCGTACATCTGCGCCGAGGTGCCGCTCTTCCTGGACACCCCCGCGATCCTCGGCGTGCCGTCCTCGCTCAACTGCTACCACCAGGCACTGCCGCTGGCCGATCTGCTGTACGGGCGGGGGTCCGGACTCCGGGCCTCGCGCAACCAGGGCCACGGCATCCTGACGCCCGCCGAGAACACCGCGACCACCGTCGAAGGAGCCGCGCCATGAGCGTCGCCGTCAAGATTCCGCCGGCCTTCCCCTTCGACTGGGACGGGACCCGGCTGCCCGCCGAGATCGACGCGCTGCGCGCCGAACCGGTCCGCAAGGTCCGCACCATCGCCGGGGCCGAGGCCTGGCTGGTCTCCTCGTACGAGCTGTGCCGACAGGTCCTGGAGGACCCCAGGTTCAGCCTCAAGGACACCTCGGCGCCGGGAGCGCCCCGCCAGTACGCGCTGACGATCCCGCCACACGTGGTGAACAACATGGGCAACATCACCGGGGCCGGGCTGCGCAAGGCCGTCATGAAGGCGATCAACCCGAAGGCGCCCGGCCTGGAGGAGTGGCTGCGTGCGCGGGCCGCGGGCCTGGTGGACGCGCTGGTCACCGAGGGGGCGCCCGCGGAGCTGCGGGGCGCCTACGCCGATCCGTACTCGGCCGGGCTGCACTGCCGGATGCTGGGCATCCCGGAGGAGGACGGGCCGCGGCTGATGCGCAGCCTGGACGTGGCCTTCATGAACGCACCGCGCGAGATCGAGGCGGCCCGGCTCCACTGGGACCGCGACATCGCCTACATGACCGAGCGCCTGGACGATCCGGCGACGGGCGGGCTGATGGCGGAGCTCGCGGCGCTGCGCGAGGATCCCGAATACGCGCATCTGACGGACGAGATGCTGGCGACGGTGGGCGTGACCCTGTTCGGAGCCGGGGTGATCTCCACCGCCGGTTTCCTGACGATGGCGCTGGTGTCGGTGCTGACCCGGCCGGACGTGCGTGAGGCGCTGACCGCCGGCGGCGCGCCGGGGGTCGCCGGAGCCATGGACGAACTGCTGCGGGTGAACCTGTCGATCGGTGACGGGCTGCCGCGGCTCGCCCTGGAGGACGTGCGGCTCGGCGAGGTCGAGGTGCGGGCCGGCGAACTCGTCCTGGTGCTCGTGGAGGCAGCCAACCACGACCCGGAGCGCTTCCCCGACCCGCTGGCCTTCCGGCCGGACCGGGAGAACGCCGCCGAGCACCTCTCCTTCGGCGGCGGACGGCACTACTGCCCGGCGACGGCGCTCGGCAAGCGGCACGCCGAGATCGCCCTGGAGACGCTCCTCGACCGGCTGCCGCAGCTGCGGCTCGCGGTGCCGGTCGAGCAGCTGGTGTGGCGCACCAACTTCATGAAGCGGCTCCCCGAACGGCTGCCGGTGGCCTGGTAGCGGGCGGGATCCGGCGGCGGGGGGGGCCCCCCCCCCCCCGGCCCCCCCCCCCCCCCCCCCCCCCCCCCGGGCGGGGCGGGCGGGCCCCCAAGGCCCGGGGGGTGGGGGGGGGGGGGGGGGTGGCGTAGTGGCGCGCGCCGCCGGCCCCCCCCCCCCCCCGGCGCCGGGGGGCGGGCCCGGGGGGGGGGGGGGGGGGGGGGGGGCCCGGGCGGGGCGGGCCCGCGCCCCTCCGGGGTCAGCGGCCGTAGCGGATGAGGGCGCGGACCATGCGGCAGGTGGTGTCGGAGGGCGGGTGGATGCCGATGCTCTCGGCGGTGGTGCGTATGGTCGTGTCGGTGGCCTTCGACGGGAGGTAGACGCCCGCGTCGAGCAGGGCGATGGCGAGGCGCATGGCCTTGAGTCGCCGGTTGTGCGTGACGTACCACTCGCGGGGGCGGCCCGCGGGAAGGGGCTTCCGCTGGAGGGGCTTCCAGGGTTCGATGGACGGCGTGCGGATCACGGCGAGAGCCATGGGCTACCTCCTGGCGAACGGCGGGATGGGGGCCCTCCCCGGGACCCTCACCTTCACCCCCTATTTTAGAGACCCCCACTGACAATCGCCCCTGGCCAGATGGGGTTTAGGGGGTGGTGGAGGGAGGCGTGGGGGGTACCGTGTGGGGCATGGAGATCTGGATCAATCCCGCCTGTTCCAAGTGCCGCAGCGCCCTCACCCTGCTCGACGCGGAAGGCGCCGACTACACCGTCCGGCGCTATCTCGAGGACGTGCCGAAGCCCGAGGAGATCCGGGCGGTCCTCGAACGGCTCGGCCTCGAACCGTGGGACATCACGCGGACCCAGGAGGCCGTCGCCAAGGAGCTCGGCGTGAAGGAATGGCCCCGTGACGCGGCGAACCGGGAGCGGTGGATCGAGGCGCTGTCCGCGCACCCCAAGCTGATCCAGCGGCCCATCATCACCGCCGAGGACGGCACGGCCGTCGTCGGCCGCACCGAAGAGGCCGTGCGGGACGCGCTGTCCCGCTGAGACGGATCCCCACGGAGCCACGACGTCGTGCTCGGCAACGATCTGCATCTGGACCTCACCTCCGGCGGGAGCCGGCGCGCCGCGCTCATCAGGGCGCTCCGCGAGGCCGTCCAGGACGGGCGGCTGGCCCCCGGGACACTGCTCCCGCCGTACCGTTCCCTCGCCGCCGACCTCGGCATCGCCCGCAACACCGTCGCAGACGCCTACGCCGAGCTCGTCGCCGAGGGCTGGCTCACCGCCCGCCAGGGCTCCGGCACACGGGTGGCGGAGGGAGTCGCCGAGGCCTGGCTCACCGCCCGCCGGGACGGCTCCGGGACGCCCGTGAGCGGTGCGGCCGGCGCCGGAGCGGCCGGCGAGGCCGCGTGGTCGTCGGCGGCTGTCGGCGAGGCCGCGTCGGCAGCGGTCGGAGGGGTCGCGTCGGCAGCCGGCGGAGACGTCGCGTCGGCGTCGGCAGCCGGCGGAGACGTCGCGTCGGCGGTCGCGTACGACCTGGTGCAGGGCAAGCCCGACCCCGGTGCCTTTCCGCGTGGAGCGTGGCTGGAGGCGGCGCGGCGGGCGTGGTCGGAGGCGCCGCACGAGGCGTTCGGGATCGGTGATCCGCGCGGGCGGGTGGAGCTGCGGAGGGCCCTCTCGGCCTATCTGGCCCGGGTGCGAGGGGTACGGACCTGCCCCGAGCGGATCGTGATCTGTTCGGGGGCCGCGCACGCGCTGCGGTTGCTCGCGCGGGTCGTGGGGCCCGCGGGGCCGTGGGCCGTCGAGGCGTACGGGCTGCCGTTCCACCGGGCGCTCCTCGCCGAGGCCGGGGTGGGCACGCTGCCCGTGCCGGTCGACGAGAAGGGGGCGCGGGTCGGGGAGATCCCGGCCGGGGCCGGCGCGGTGCTGCTCACGCCCGCCCATCAGTTCCCCACCGGCGGCCCGCTCGACCCGGAGCGGCGGTCCGGAGCCCTGGCATGGGCGCGGCGTACCGGCGGGCTCGTCGTGGAGGACGACTACGACGGCGAGTTCCGCTACGACCGGCGGCCGGTGGGCGCCGTCCAGGGCCTCGACCCCGAGCGGACCGTCCTCCTCGGCTCCGTCAGCAAGAGCCTCTCGCCCGCGCTGCGGATCGGCTGGATGTGCCTGCCCGCGTCGCTCGTGGACGGCGTCGTCGCGGCGAAGGGCGAACGCGAGCCGTACGCCTCCGCCACCGAGCAGCTCACCCTCGCCGCCTTCCTCGACTCCGGCGCCTACGACCGGCACGTCCGCCGCATGCGCCGGCGTCACCGGCAGCGCCGCGACCGGCTGGTGACCGCACTCGCCGAACGGGCACCCACCGTACGGGTCACGGGCATCGCCGCCGGGCTGCACGCCGTCCTCGGACTTCCCGCCGGCACCGAGACCGCCGCGCTCGCCGCGGCGGCCCGCCACGGGGTCGCCGTCGAGGGCCTGACCGCCTACCGCCACCCCCACGCCCCGGACCCCGCCCACCCGGACGGCCTGGTCGTCGGCTACGCCACCCCGCCGGAACGCCTCTACGGCGCGGCCCTGGACGCCCTGTGCTCGGCGCTGGCGGAGGCGGTCGGCGCTCGGGGGTGACGCGTCGGACCGGTGGGATCACGAGAGACCTGGGAGGGACGGGGCCGGAAGGGACGGGGTCGAGAAGCCGGGCCGACGCCGGGCCGAGACTCAATCCCCCGGTCCGGCCGGACAGGCGCGGGCGCGCGGCGCGCCGGTCCGGCCGGTCGGCAGCGGCAGCGGCAACGGCAACGGCAACGGCAACGGCAACGGCAACGGCAACGGGCCGGACGAGCGGGTGCGCTGTACGGGTGCGCTGTAGGGGCGCGGTCAGGGGCCGTCGGCGGAACGGCGCTCCGCCTCGGTCAGGATCTCGGTCAGCCGGAGGCCGAAGCGGGCGTCGCAGGGGTGCGGTTCGCCGGTGCGGGCCGCGGTGACGAGGGCGTCGACGGCGGCGCGGAAGGCGTCCAGCGCACCGTCCCAGCGGGGCAGTTCGGCGCGGCCCCCGGTGCCGTACAGGGTGAGGGCCGCCTCCGCCGCCTCCGGCGGGGCGCTGAGGGTGAGCGTGGCGGTGCTGCTCGCGCCCGACGCGTGCCGCAGGACCAGGTGGTGGGTGTCGCCCGGACCCGGCACGGCCGTTATCTCCGTGACGTCGCCGAGGATCGGCAGGTAGACCGAGAGGACGTGCGGGCCGACGTCCCAGAGGCCGCCCTTCTCCCGCCGCCAGGGGGAGGCCGCGTAGGCGCTCGCGGAGCCGGGGCCGTAGAGCGAGCCCAGCCAGTGCGCCTCGCCCAGGAACCAGCCGCCGTCCGCCGCCCGCTCCTCGACCCAGCGGGCCGTCGGCTCCGCGAACCGCAGCGTGCAGAAGACCACCGAGGCGACACCGGCCGCCTCGACCGCGTCGGTCACCGCGCGGGCCCCGGCCACCGTCGTGGCGACCGGCTTGTCCAGGAGCACGTGGCAGCCGGCCTCCGCGGCCCGTACCGCCAGCGGCGCCTGGACGTCCGGCGGGAGCGCCAGGGCGACGGCGTCGCACTCCTCGAAGAGCGCGTCCACGTCGTCGTACGCCCGGGTGCCCGACGCCGCGGCGAGCTCCGCCGCCGCCTCGGGCCGTCTCCCCCACACCCCGCCGAACTCGACGCCCGTGTGTCCGGCCAGCGCGGGCGCGTGCGTCCGGGCCGCCCAGGGGCCGGTGCCGAGGAGTCCGATACGGGGCTTCGCGCCCAGCTTCTTCGCCATGCCCCCAGTCTGCCGGGCGCCACCGACAACCGGACGGCGCCCCCTCAGGACCCGGCCGGTGCCCCGTACGACCAGGCCGGAATCCCGTACGGCCGAAGCCCGGACCCCGTACAGCCGAAGTCCGGACCCCGTACGACCGGGCCGCGCCCCGCACGACCGACGGCCACGCCCCGCACGACCCGGCCCCGCCCCACACGGCCGACGACCGAACCCCGTACGACCCGGTCGCCCCTCGTCGAAATCCGATGGCAGCCCTCCCCCACCCCGGTGTTAGCGTTCCTCCGCCGGCCGCGGGACTCCGGTGCGACTTCCGAACTTGCCTCTGAAGCAACGTCTTCGCTGTTCGCGCCCTCATTCCCCGGCCGGCGTCCATCAGAGGGGGAGCGCCGTGTCCGAGCTCGTCGCCGCCGAGGACGTCCTGCTCTTCGTGAACGCCGCCGTGACGGCGACGGGGCAGCGGGAGTTCCGTTCGACCGCCGGGGAGCAGCGGTTCTCGCTGGGATTCCTCCACGAGTACGTGCGGGTCAACTACCGGTCCGTGTACGCGGCCGCGCTGGCCCTGGACGTGAACGACCACAACGCCGCGCTGATCGTCGAAGGGCTGCTGCGCACCGCCGGAGAGGCGGGCGGGGCGGAGGAGAAGCGGGCGGAGGGCAGGCTGATCGCGGCGCGGTTGGCGTCGCTGCCTCCGCAGCGGGTCTACCGGTTGTTCCGCGCGCTGCGGGCGGCCGGGGTGAACAACCGGCGCACGCGCGCGATCGTGCGCGGGTGGCTCGCGTCCCGACCCGATCCGGCGCTGGACGCGGTGAAGTACCGCGCCGGGGTGAAGGCCGCCGTGCGACACGTCCACGGCCGGCCCGTCGACCCCGAGACCGGCGACTTCCTGTTCTCGCCGGGCCGTCGCGTGCGGTACGGGAACGCCTTGCTGGACGCGTACCGCCGGGCGCACCACGAGCAGTCCGCGGTGTACGAGCTGCCGTTCACGGTCGCCGAGGGGTTCGCGGCCCGGCACGGGGTGCCGCGTGCGGTGTTCCTGGAACGGATCGCGCCCCGGATGACCCGTCTCGAACGGCTCAGGACGGAGCGGGCGTCGGGCGCGGGGGCCGATCTGGCCGTGATGCCGCTGACCCGGCTCGCGCTGTACGTGCTCGCCCTGCCGTTCGGCGAGCGGGCCGAGCGCCGGGCGGAGCTCACGCGTGCGCTGCGCGCCTCGGCGCGGCGGGCGGCGGGGCCGTACGCCGGGAGCTGGGGGCGGGTGGCGGCGGTGCTCGACGACAGTTTCTCCTCGTCCGGCTCGGCGGTGAAGCGGCGCCGGCCGCTGGCCGTCGCGCTGGGCTGCCACTTCCTCCTGGAGGCCCTCGCGGCGCCGGGGGCACACACGGCGCTCTGGACCTCGGGCGGGGACGATCCGCTGCTGGTCAGGCCGTACGGGCCGACGCCGCTGGGGGCTCGGATCCTGGATGGCCTGGAGGCGGGACCGGAGCGCCTGGTGATCGTCTCGGACGGCTGGGACAACGCGCCGCCGGGACTCGCGGGCGAGGTCCTGCGGGTCTGGCGCTCGCGGCTCGACCCGGGGCGTGGGACGAGCGTCGTCCACCTCAACCCCGTATACGACGCGGACGGCTTCGACGTGCGCCGGCTCGCGCCGAGCGTGCCGACGGCCGGGATCCGGGACGCGGAGGACCTGGCGGCGCTGGTGGAGATCGCGCAGTTCGCCGAGGGACGGACCGGTCTCACGGAGCTGCGGGCGTATCTGGACCGGCGGGTGGAGCACTTCCTGACGGAGGCGGGGGCATGACCACGATCGATCTGACCGGCCTCGGCGTTCGTCCCGCGCAGGTGTGGGGCGGGGTGCGGCTCGTGCCGCTGGTGCGGGACGAGCCGGTGGCGGGGCTGCGGCTGGGCCGGGAGGTGTACGAGGGGTGGGGCGAGACCTCCGTCGACCTCGGCGACCGGACCTCGTACACCTCGTACATCCCGCACGGCTTCGTCGCCGACTGGACGGCGACGGGCGCCGAGCAGGCGGCGTACGGGACCCGGCTGGGCGGCGAGGGGGCGCCGCCGGGGGTGGCCGTGCGCCGCCCGCAGCGGATGGCCAAGCGTCGCCGGGGCGAGCGGAGGCTGCGGTTCCTGCCCCTGCACCTCTCGCTCGAGGGGTATCTCGCGCTGCACTTCGGCGGGCCCTCCGTGGTCTGGGACGACTGGTCGCGGCAGGCCCTGAGGCGCGGTCTCTCGCCGCGCGCCGAGGCGGCGTACGCGGGATGGTCGGTGCCGGGCCTCGCCGAGGCACTGCGGATCTTCGAGCTCCACCCCGGGCAGTGCGGCCTGCTCCTGTACGTGGCCGACGCACTGGCCGCGGCCTTCGTGGTGCCCCACCCCGACGACTACCGCCTGCTGCACCCGACGCTGGTGGAGGACCTGTACGGGGAGCTGGTGCACCAGTACGCGCACTACGGCGCGCCCGTGCCCGAGTTCACGGCGCGGATCCGGGACGGGGCTGGCGGCATCCGCACCCTCGCGGACCTGCGGGCGGCGGCGCGGCAGCAGGAGCGGGCCTGGGCGGAGGCGCACGACGGGCTGATGGCGCGGGACCTCCTGGAGACGCCGTACGCGTTCGAGCGGGTGTACCGGACGGGGTCCTTCGCCCTGTACCGGTTCCTGCCGCCGTTCCTGCGGGGCGGGCAGGAGCAGCACATCGGCGAGCTGATCACCGACCACAAGGGCCGCACGGCCTACCTGAAGAGCTTCCGGCTGTCCGAGAACCAGATCCGCAAGGGCTACCTGCTGCGGCGGCTCGCCGACGCCGACTGGCACCTCGGGCGGACCGCGGAGGCGCTCGGCACCTCGTACGAGGAGGTCGTGCGGCGGATCCGGGCGGCGGGGCTCGGCTCGCTGCTGGACGCGCACGTGGTCGCACAGCGGATCCGGGAAAATCAGGAAAGCTGAGTAACACGGGGTTCACAAACGGGCAACCGACGGGAAATCCCGTGTTGCGAAGCTGCGGTCGAACACAAACAGCGCAGTCAGCGCAGACACCGCAGCTTCTCGCAGTGCCGCGAGCCGCGACGGAACCCCGCAGCAGCACGCCAAAGGATGAGACCCGTGACCTTCAAGGCTGAGTACATCTGGATCGACGGCACCGAGCCGACCGCGAAGCTTCGTTCCAAGACGAAGATCATCGCCGGTGAGGGCCTCGCGCTCGACGAGCTGCCGATCTGGGGTTTCGACGGTTCCAGCACGAACCAGGCCGAGGGCCACGCGTCGGACCGCGTCCTCAAGCCGGTCTTCGTCTGCCCGGACCCGATCCGCGGCGGCAACGACATCCTGGTGCTGTGCGAGGTCCTCAACACGGACATGACGCCGCACTCCTCCAACACCCGTGCCGCGCTGGCCGAGGTCGCCGGGAAGTACGCCTCCCAGGAGCCGATCTTCGGCATCGAGCAGGAGTACACCTTCTTCGAGGGAACCCGCCCGCTCGGCTTCCCGGTCAACGGCTTCCCGGCCCCGCAGGGCGGCTACTACTGCGGCGTCGGCGTGGACGAGATCCACGGCCGCCCGATCGTCGAGGCGCACCTCGAGAACTGCCTCAAGGCCGGTCTCGGCATCTCCGGCATCAACGCCGAGGTCATGCCCGGCCAGTGGGAGTTCCAGGTCGGCCCGCTCGCCCCGCTCGAGGTCTCCGACCAGCTGTGGGTGGCCCGCTGGCTGCTGTACCGCACCGCCGAGGACTTCAACGTCGCCGCGACCCTCGACCCGAAGCCGGTCAAGGGCGACTGGAACGGCGCCGGCGCGCACACCAACTTCTCCACCAAGGCGATGCGCGAGGGCTACGACGCCATCATCACCGCCTGCGAGTCCCTCGGCGAGGGCTCGAAGCCGCTGGACCACGTCAAGAACTACGGCGCCGGCATCGACGAGCGCCTCACCGGCCTCCACGAGACCGCCCCGTGGGACGAGTACTCCTACGGCGTCTCCGACCGCGGCGCCTCGGTCCGCATCCCGTGGCAGGTCGAGCAGGACCAGAAGGGCTACATCGAGGACCGCCGCCCGAACGCCAACGTCGACCCCTACGTCGTCACCCGCCTCATCGTGGACACCTGCTGCGAGGCCCTCGCCAAGGCCGGCCAGGTCTGATCCACGCCTGATCAGCACCTGATCGGCACCTGACCAAGCACTCCGGAAGGGGCGCCCACCGTTCCACACGGTGGGCGCCCCTTCCGTCATGTGGGACAGATGACACGGTGTTCGACTGCCGAAAGGCTCGTCGGAGACATTCCCTTCTGGTTCAATAGGGATATGGCCATCATGAAGAACGACACCGCGACGGGTCGTCACGACCTCGAGCCGTTCTGGCCGTCCCGGCAGCATGACGACTTCGACCGGGTGTGTTGCCGCGCGATGAACGCGTCGGCCCTCTAAAGCCCTGATCGGTACGGTCCGATCCACGGCCTTCGGCCCGCGCGCATGACGACTGACGTACGACGCCTGTCCGTCCCTTCTCGCGCGAAAGAGCTGAGTTCTCCATGGTGCACACCCAGATCGCTTCCGCCGCTTCTTCTCTGACCGCCGTGCGGCCCGGTCGTCATCGACTGCGGGCCGTCGATCCGAACGAGGTCGTCGACCTGGCGCAGGTGGCGAGTTTCCTGCCGCCGGGGGCGACGCTGCTGCCGGCGCCGCAGCACACGCTGCCGACGCTGCCGGGGCGGCCGCCGATGGTCGGGTACCTGGTGCTCGTACCGGCCGACCAGCAGGCGCAGTTGCCCGTGGCGCCGGTTCCCGCGCAGGCCGCCGGTGCGGCGGCGGAGGAGGGGCCGGTGAGCATCGACGACGTGCGGCGGATCGCCGTCGTGGACGGGCAGGCGCTGGACCTGACGTACCTGGAGTTCGAGCTGCTCGCGCACCTGGTGGCGCACCCTCACCGGGTGCACACCCGGGACCAGTTGGTCACGACGGTGTGGGGGTACGGGCACGTCGGCGACGGGCGCACGGTCGACGTGCACGTGGCGCGGCTGCGGCGGAAGCTGGGGGCCGAGCACCGCCACACGATCCAGACCGTGCGGCGGGTCGGCTACAAGTACACCCCCTGATCAGGCGGTTCGGCCCGGCCGGGCCCTCACCTTCGCCACCGCGGCGAGGGTGAGGTCCACCGCGAGGAAGAGCAGCAGGCTGAGGCCGAGCAGCGGGACGAACCAGCCGACGGCCGCCGTGGCCGCCGCGAGCGGCAGCAGCAGGGTCACCGGGACCTTCCGCCAGGCCCCGCGGGCCGCCGGGCGGCCCGGACGGCGCAGCCACCACATGCGGTAGCCCCAGAGGATCAGCAGGATGAGGGCGAGCGCGACGGCGGCGAGGGCCAGCTGGTTGAACAGGCCCAGGAAGACGCCCATGTGGGCGTCGATGCCGATGCGGGTGAGCTTCGCGAGGAGCGGGTAGTCGGCGAAGGCGAGGCGGTCGAGGACCGTGCCGTCCGCCGGGTTCACGGCCACCGAGTCCAGCTGGAGCGGGAACTGGGTGTCGGTCTCCTTGACCACGTACCCCTTGCCGTCGGTCGGCAGGACGACCGAGATCCGCGGGCTGTCGATGCCGGCCGCGCGAGCCGCCGCCACCGCCTTGTCGACTCCGGTGTCCGCGCCGGCGACGGGTGCCGCCGGCGTGTGGCCGGCGCCGTGGCCCTCGTGTCCGGTGGAGGCCCCGGCCGCGCCGTCGAGGGTGGCGCTGAGGGTGGGGGTGGCGCCGCCGAGTCCGTCCTGCACGGTGCCGATGTTCTCGCCGGCGTACCGCGACCAGGTCAGGCCCGTGGCGGAGAGCAGGACGAGGCCGGTGACCGCCCACAGGCCGACCGAGCCGTGCCAGGAGAGGGTGCGGCGGCGGGACTTCGGGCCCCGCTCGGGCAGGAGGAGGGCGCGGCGGTTCCGGCGCCGGCGGCCGAGCCAGAGCAGCAGGCCGCCGAGCGCGATCACCCACAGCCAGCTCGCGGCGAGCTCGCTGTAGTTGCGGCCGAACTCGCCCAGGTGCAGGTCCCGGTGGAGCTCGTCCAGCCAGGTGCGCAGCGGGAGGGCCCCGGAGCTGCCGTAGCTGGGGAGCTGCCCGCGCACCTCACCGGTGTACGGGTCGACGAAGACGGCGAGCGAGGCGCCTTCGGGGACGTCCGGGTCGGCCATCAGGACCCGGGTCGTCGCTCCGGGTTCGGCGCCGGGCCAGACGGCGGTGACGGTGCCGTTCGGGTTGGCCTCGCGTGCGGTGTCCACCTGCCGGGAGAGCGGCAGGGTGCTGTCGCCGACGGGGACTTCGAGCTCGTGCGCGTAGTACACCTTCTCGGCCTGGAAGGAGAGCGCGTAGAGCAGGCCGCTGACGGCCGCGACGAGGAGGAACGGGGCGACGAGGACGCCCGCGTAGAAGTGGAGGCGCAGCACGAGGGGGCGCAGGGCGCTCCAGGTGCCGCCGGGACGACGGGAGGTGGGGGCGGGTTCCGCCGGTGGTGCCTCGGGGGTGTCCGGGCGTACGGGATCGTCCGTGGTGGTCATGACGTGGCCGTCCTGGGAGTTCGGTGCGGACAGGGGAAAGGGACCCCCGGTCAGACGTGTGCTCCGAGGGCCGTGGCGCGGGGTGCGGGCAGCCGGGGCGGGCCGCGCCGGGACAGGGTGTGCGCGAGGACGACGACGTGGGGGCGGCGGGCGTTCCGGCGCCGGAGGCGGACCGGCCGGCGCGGGGCGTCGGGCACCTGCACGCGCGCGAACAGCGGGCGCAGCGGTGTGAAGGCGTACGCGAGGGCGGCTCGGGCGAGGGTGAAGAACGCGGCCTCGCCGTGGGCCAGCCAGAGGCCGCAGAGGAGCGCGGCGACGAGGTGGACGGCGAGCATGCCGGCGCCGGAGGCGGGGTGGGCGGTCGTGGACGCGGTGGCGGTGGCGGTCCCAGTGGCGGTCACGGCGGCGGCAGCGGCTGACGCCGTGTGATCGGCGGCCATGGCGGCCATGGCGTGGGCGTGTTCCAGGCCCGTCATCGCGTGCGCGTGCTCCAGGCCGCCCATCGCGTGGGCGTGCTCCAGCCCCGTCATCGCGTGCGCGTGCTCGGTACCGGGCATCGCGTGCGCGTCGGGCGTGCCGCCCGGTGGCGGGTTCGTGGTGCCGGGCGCGGTGTGGGCGTGGGCGCCGGTGGTGGAGAAGGTCAGGTGGAGGGCGCCCTGGAGGACGAGGAGGGCGCCCGCGACGGTCGGTGTGGTTCTGCGGCGGCCGGCGGCGGCCCAGGCGAGGGCGGTCGTCGCCGCGAAGGCGGCGAGCAGGGTGGAGGCCGGCAGGTGGTGCGCGGACATGGACGAATGCCCCACGGCGGCCAAGACCACGCACACCACCGCGAAGAGCGCGGCTCGCAGGGCGCGCAGGGGCGACCGGGCATCCGTCATCGCCCGTCATGGTGTCATCCCGGCCGGACGGCCGCACCGGCGCCCTCCGGCGCCGTTCCTCCCGTGGCGGAATCCTCCGGGAGCGGAACACCCTCGCGGGGGACGGCGCGGCCGGGCAGGCTTCGGATCATGAAACTGCTGATGCTCGGAGGTACGGAGTTCGTCGGCCGCGCGGTCGTCGAGGCGGCGCTCGGCCGGGGTTGGGAGGTGACGGTGTTCCATCGGGGCCGCCGTACGCCCCCGGCGGGAGCGGTGTCGCTTATCGGGGACCGGACCGCCCCCGACGGCCTCGCCGCGCTCGCGACCGGCTCGTGGGACGCCGTCGTGGACACCTGGTCGGCCGCGCCGTCGGCGGTACGGGACGCGGCCCGGCTGCTCGCGGACCGGGTCGGGAGGTACGCGTACGTGTCGAGCCGGTCCGTGTACGCGTGGCCCCCGGCCGCCGGGCTCGCGGAGGAAGGGCCGCTGGTGGAGGGTTCGGCGGACGACGGGGACGTGCCCTACGCGGAGGCCAAGCGGGGCGGCGAGCTCGCCGCCACGGCCGCCTTCGGACCGGAACGGACGCTGCTGGTCCGGGCGGGCCTGATCCTCGGTCCGTACGAGAACGTGGGCCGGCTCCCCTGGTGGCTGGGCCGGATCGCGCGTGGGGGCGAGGTCCTCGCCCCGGGGCCGCGCGACCTGCCGGTCCAGTACGTCGACGGCCGCGACCTGGCCGAATGGACGCTGGACGCGGTGGCGGCGGGGCTGTCGGGGCCGTACAACATCGTCTCGCCGGGCGGGCACGCGACCATGGGCGGACTCCTCGACGCCTGTGTGCGCGTCACCGGCTCGGACGCCGAACTGCGCTGGGCCGCGCCGGACGCGCTGCTCGCCGCCGGGGTGGCGCCCTGGACGGAGCTGCCCGTGTGGCTGCCGCCGGGCGAGATGCACGACGCGATGCACACCGCCGACGTCTCCCGGGCGGTCGCCACCGGGCTGCGCTGCCGGCCCGTGGCGGAGACCGTCGCCGACACCTGGGCCTGGCTGCGGTCCCTCGGCGGGGTCGCGCCCCAGCGCCCGGACCGGCCGCCGGTCGGCCTCTCCCCCGAACGGGAGGCGAAGGTCCTGGCCGAACTGGCCGCGTCCGGGGAGTGACCCCACCCGCCCGAAGGGACCCGGCCGGCCCGACCCTCTCGGACGGGGTCCGTACGGACGGGCCCGCTCGTACGGGCCCACTCGGACAGGCTCGCTCGGGCGAATCGCCCGGACGGACCCGCTCCGGCCCGACCCGCCCGGACGGGCTTGACCCACCCCGGCCCGACCCGCTCGGACGGACCCGACCCACCCCGACCCGACCCGCCCGGACGGACCCGCTCCGATCTGCCCGTAACAGGGCGATCCACTACGGTCGACACGAACGTGTGCGAACCGGAGGAGTCGATGCCATGCCCGCCATCCCCGCCACCTCCGTAGCGAACCTCCGTGATCTCGGCGGACTGCCGGTCGGCGGCGGGCGGGAGGTGCGGGCCGGGCGGGTCCTGCGGTCGGCACAGCTCGACCGGCTGGATCCGGACGAGCCGGCGGTGGCGGACCTGGGCATCCGTACGGTGGTCGACCTGCGGACGGAGAGGGAGCGGGCGGAGCGGCCGGACCGGCTGCCCGCCGACGCGCGGCTGCTCGTCGCGGACGTGCTGTCGGACCAGCTGGCGGGCAGCGGGCTGCCGCCGGCCGCCCGTCTGAAGACGCTGCTGGCCGATCCGGCCCTCGCCGAGGAGCACCTGGGCGGGGGCAGGGTGCGGGCGGCCTTCGAGCGGACGTACCGCACCTTCGTCTCCGGGGACTCCGCCCGCGCCTCGTACCGCGCCCTGCTGGGCGAGCTGGGCACACCGGGTGCCGGGCCGCTGCTCTTCCACTGCGCGGCGGGCAAGGACCGGACGGGCTGGGCGGCGACGGTCGTGCTGTCGTTGCTCGGCGCGGACGAGGGGACGGTGCGGACCGAGTACCTCGCGGTGAATCCGGCGGTACGGCTGGCGTTCGCGCCGATGATCGAGGGGTTCACGGCGCAGGGCGGCGACCCGCAGCTGGCGCTCGACCTGATCGGGGTGCTGCCCGAGTACCTGGACGCGGCGCTCGACGAGGTGGCGGTGCGGCACGGTTCGATGGAGAAGTACGTACGGGAGGGGCTCGGGGTCCCGGACGAGGTGACGGAGCTGATCCGGGAGCGGTTGACGGTCTCCCCGGCCTGAGTCCGCGCCGCGGAGCGCCCGCGGGTCGCCCCGGGTCACTCCCGGGCCGCCCGGGGGCCGGGGTGACCATCGGAAGAATCGCTCGTTCTGCTGAACGTGAGCACCCAGGATCTCGTTCCCTCGCCCGTGGGTCCCGTCGACGTCGAGCAGGCCGAGGCCGCGCTCGTCGAGCGCTATCCGCGTCTCGTCCGCATCGCCTATCTCGTGCTGCCGTCGTCGCTCGGCCGCAACCGGCGGGTGCTGACCGCGCACGCGCTGGTGCAGCGCTCGCTGCCGCGCCGCCGGGTGCCGGGCCCCGCCTCGGTGCCGGAGCCGCGGCGGGCGGAGGACGCGGTCGATCCCGGGTACGCGTACGTACGGGGCGAGGTGCTGCGGCAGGCGCTCGTCGCCGGGCTGCCCCTGCGGCGGCTCGCGCTGCCGCGGCGGGCGCAGCTCCCGCCGCTGCTGCCGCACGTGTGGGGCCTGCGGCTCTTCCCCCGGGTCGGCGGCGCCGACGAACTCGCCCTCGACCAGCGGCTGTCCCGGCTCTCCGGCCCCGGCCGCGCGGCCTACGTGCTGCGCGGTCTGGAACTCCAGGGCGACCCCGAGGTCCTGCGCGTGCTCGCCGCGGCCGGTGTCGAGGACCCCACGGCCGCCCTGGCCGAGGCGGACGCCCTGGACGCCCTGGACGACGGGGGCGCCCTGGACGACGGCGGCTCCGTGACGGGACCCGCCGGCAGGGTCGTCCCGGGCGGGTCCGGCGAGCGGGTCGGGGAACAGGCCGGGCCGGGGCGTGGCCGGGCCGGCGGGCCGGGCCCCGGAAAGGCGGACGTCCCCGCCGCCGGTGCCGGGCCGCTCGGTGCCGACGGCGGCGCAGGGCCGCTCGGGGCGGGAGGCGGTGCAGGGTCGCTCGGTGCCGGGGGCAGTTCAGGGCCGCTCGGTGCCGGGGGCGGTGCGCCCGGTGGTGGTCCCTGGCCGCTCGGGGCCGGGCGGGCCGGGGGGGTCAGTGGGGCGGCGTTGCTGGAGTCGGACGAGTTCGATCCGTGTGCGTTGCAGGCGCGGCCGACGGATCTGATGCGGCGGCGGCAGCACGGGCGGGCGGCGGTGGTGGCGGTGGCGGCTCTGGCGGTCTGCGGGACGCTGCTGGGGCTGCCCGGGGACGGCTGGGGAAGAAACGGTGCTGCTGCGCCGTCGTACGCGCGCAATCCGGCGGCCGAGGCGGCGCTCGACCCGGGAGCGGTCAAGCGGGTGCCGCCGGCGGCGTGGCCGGGTTCGACGCGGCGGGACTTCTCGGTGTGGCCCGCGCGCGGCGGCCTCACCGGGGACGGGACGCTGCTGCGGCGGGCGCTCGCCGTGTGGGCGCGGCCGGGGCTCTCGGTGCGGTCGTCGGCGACGCCGGGGACGCCGGTGGGGCCGCCGATGGGGCCGCCGCAGCTGCTGTTCGCGGGGGTGGTGGACGGGGCCCGGGTGGTGCTCTTCCACGACGGGCTGCGGGTGGTGCGGTACGCGGAGCCGACCGGGGGCGCGGCGGGGGCGGCGCTGGACTTCGCGCGGACGGACGGGGCCGACACGGTCGGTTCGGCGGCGCTGGTGCTGTCGAGGGCCTCGGGCAACGTCCGTTATCTGACGGCCCCCTGGGTGCGGGAGACGGCGGTGCGCGACCTGCTGGCGGCCGCGAAGGAGCCGTGGCCGCTGGCCCGGGACGCGTACGGGGTGACGGAGCCGGTGCCGAGTCCGGCGGAGGCGAAGGACTGCGCCCGCTGGAACACCCTGCAGGTGCGGGACGGTTCGGGCCTGCGGCTCCTCACGGACCTCGGCGAGTTGGCGCCCGCGCGGCTGCTGTGGGGCTCGCCCGCGGCGCCGGTGGACGCGACGGGCCGGGAGGCGCGGGAGGCGTGGGCGCGGACGGCGTGCGGGCTGACGGCGGTACGGGCCCGGGGGGTGCGGTCGGTGAACGCCTGGCGGTTCGCGCGGCAGCAGCTGCCGGAGCGTGCCGGGCAGGGCACCTGGCTGTGCACGCGCGCGGAGACCTGGCGGGGTACGGGTGGCCGGGTCCTCGCCCAGTTCCTGGTCCCGTCGGCGAAGGTGCCCGCGGCGCTCGCGGCCGGTTCGGAGGGTTCGCCCGCGTGCGGGGTGCGGGATCCCCGGGTCCTGGCGGGCGTGTTGTGGCAGGCCCCGGGCGGCGGCTGGTACGTCCTGGCGGCGGGCAGCCCGGAGTTCACGGCCCTGGAGGTCTCGGGCGGGGTGAAGGGCCGTTCGGACGGCCCGGTTCTCGCCGTACGGGCGGAGGCGGGGGCGCGGGCGGACCTGGTGGGCACCTTGGAGGACGGGACCCGGCGGGGCGCCCTGCGGTGACCCGGCGCGCGCACTGCGGGTGACCCTGGGCGTGCACTGCGGGTGACCCTGGGCGCGCACTGCGGGTGACCCGGCGGCACGTCTTGCGGTGAACCGGGCCGCGCCCTGCGGTGACCGGGCCGGAGGGGCGGCGGGCGGGTGGGAAAAAGGCGGTGCAGGGGCCTGTTCCGGGGCCCTACCCCTCAGTACATTGACGGCATGTCTAATACGCAGCCTGCCCCGGTGGCGTCGGAACACGTCGAGCTCAAGGCCCGGAAGGTCTCCTTCGACTGGGAGGAGACCCCGCTCCACTGGGTTCCCGGGGACCCCCTCACCACGCACACCATCAACGTGCTGCACCTGCTGCTGCCGGCCGGTGAGCGCTGGTTCGTGCACGTCTACAAGCAGGCGCTGCCGTACATCACCGACGACCGGCTGCGCGAGGACGTCATCGGGTTCATCGGGCAGGAGGCCATCCACTCCCAGGCCCACGACGACGTCCTCCCCCACCTGCGGAAGCTGGGCCTGGACCCCACTCCGTACACCGCGCAGGTCGACTGGTTCTTCGAGAAGCTCCTCGGGGACAGGACCCTGCCGCCGGGCCGGCCGCGCCGCTGGTGGCTGCTGGAGCGGGTCGCGATGATCGCCGCGATCGAGCACTACACCGCCTTCCTGGGCAACTGGGTGCTCAACGCCGACGAGCTGGACCGGGTCGGCGCCGACCCGGTGATGCTGGACCTGCTGCGCTGGCACGGAGCGGAGGAGGTCGAGCACCGCTCGGTCGCCTTCGAGCTGTTCATGCACCTCGACGGCGGCTACCGGCGTCGCGCCCGCACCTGGGCGCTCGCCTTCTCCGCGCTGGTCTTCCTCTGGCAGCGCGGAGTCCGCTTCTTCCTGGAGAACGACCCGAGCCTGCTCGACCCGAAGGCTTCCTTCGCGGACTTCGTGCGCAGGGGCCGCAAGGGCGTGCTGCCCTCGACGCCGGACATGCTGCGCTCGGTACCCCGCTACCTCTCGCGCGCCTACCACCCCTCGCAGGAGGGCGACACCGCGCAGGCCATGGCCTACCTGGCCTCCTCGCCCGGCGCCAACGGAGGCCGCTGATGCCCCGGTTCACCACCGTCGCCCTCGCCGCCGGAGCCGCGCTGCTCGTCCGCCGCGCCGTCCGCAGCCGGATGTCCACGGCCCCGCTCTGGCCGATGCCCGCCCTCGACGAGCCCGTCTCCGGGTACGGCCGGGGCAGCACCGTCCCCCGCAAGGTCCTGGTCACCGGCCGGGCCACGCCCGCCGAGGGGGTCGTCGAACTGCGCCTGGAGGGCGCGGGACTGCCCGCCTGGCAGCCGGGCGCCCACATCGACCTGGTCCTGCCCTCGGGCCTCGTGCGGCAGTACTCGCTCTGCGGCGACCCCGCCGACACCGGCGCGTACACGGTGGCGGCCCGCCTCGTCGAGGAGGAGCAGGGCGGCCGGGGCGGCTCGCGCGAGGTCCACGAGCAGCTCCACGACGGCGTGGAGCTGGAGATCCGCGGCCCCCGCAACCGCTTCCCGCTGATCGACTCCCCCGCGTACGTGTTCGTCGCCGGCGGCATCGGCGTCACCCCGGTCCTGCCGATGGTGCGCGCCGCCGAGGCGGCCGGGGCGGATTGGCGTCTCCTGTACTGCGGCCGGAGCCGGGCCACCATGCCGTACCTGGACGAGATCGAGCGGCTCGGCCACGACCGGGTGACCGTCGTCGCCGAGGACGAGTCCGGCCGTCCCGGCCTCGGTTTCCTCGGGGAGCTGCCGGACGGGACCGTGGTCTACTGCTGCGGCCCCGACGGGCTGACGGACGCGGTGGCCGCGGCGATGCCCGAAGGCCGGGCCGCGCGCTTCGAACGGTTCTCGGCCGCGGCCACGACCGGCGGCACGGCCTTCGAGGTCGAACTGCGCCGGTCCGGGCGGACCGTGACGGTGGCGGCCGACCGGTCGGTCCTCGAAGCGGTCCGCGAGAAGCTGCCGGGCATCACGTACTCCTGCCGGCAGGGCTTCTGCGGCACCTGCCGACAGCGGGTCCTCGAAGGCGAGATCGAGCACCGGGACGAGCTGCTCACGGATGCCGAGCGGGACGACTCGATGCTGATCTGCGTCTCGCGCTGTACGGGGAAGCGGCTCGTCCTCGACCTCTGAACGGAGTGCCGCACCCGCTTACGGCAGGATCAGCCAGTCGAAGGCGAGCGCGGCGCCCAGACCACCCACCAGGAGCCATGTGGCCAGCCGCGTGCGGCCGTTGCGGGACAGCTCGATCACCACACCGCAGAGGATCATCGCGAGGCCGTACACGCCGACGACCAGGACGGACGTACGGCTCGCGAGGCGGATCACCAGGACCACGGCGAGGGTGACGAGCAGGACAGAGGCGGCGGCGACGCGGAGGCGGCGCGCCTGCTTGGGGGTGAGACCCGAGGCGGAGGCGTCGTCGAACTCGTCGTCCTCGTCGAGCTCTCCGCCTTCCCTGGCCTCGTCGGCCTCGTCGAGCTCTCCGCCTTCCCTGGCCTCGTCGTCCTCGTCGGCCGCGTCGAGTTCCCCGGTCGCGTCGGTTTCGGCGGGTTCGGGAGCCTCGTCGGTCTTCGTGGCCGCGGGGGCCTCGGCTGCCGGGGTGTCCTGGTCGGAAGCGCTCATGGAGCAGGAGCGTAACGGACCCCGTTAGGCTGTTCGTATGACGACCGGGGTGCGCCGCAGGATGGGCGTCGAGGAGCGCAAGCAGCAGCTGATCGGGGTGGCCCTCGAACTCTTCAGCCACCGCTCTCCCGATGACGTGTCCATCGACGAGATCGCCGCGGCCGCGGGGATCTCGCGGCCGTTGGTCTACCACTACTTCCCCGGCAAGCAGAGCCTGTACGAGGCGGCGCTGCGGCGGGCCGCCGACGAGTTGGCGGCCCGGTTCGTCGAGCCGCCGCAGGGCCCGTTGGGAGCTCGGCTGCTGCGGGTGATGGGCCGGTTCTTCGACTTCGTGGACGACCACGGGCCGGGGTTCGCGGCGCTGATGCGGGGCGGGCCCGCGGTGGGCTCGTCGACGACGAACGCGATGATCGACGAGGTCCGGCAGGCCGCGTACGAGCAGATCCTCGCCCACCTGGAGGTCGAGAAGCCCTCGGCCCGGCTGGAGTTGGTGGTCAGGTCCTGGGTGTCGCTGGCCGAGTCGACCGCGCTGCTCTGGCTGGACGGCCGCCGGGTGCCGCGTGCGGAGCTGGAGTTGCAGCTGGTGCACGACTTCGCGGCGCTCGCCGCGGTGAGCGCCGCCTACGACCCGGACATGGCGGGGATCCTGGTCGGGATCATCGCCGACGAGCCGGCCGACGGCCCCTTCGCGGACCTGGTGGCACGGCTCGTCACGCTGGTGCCCGCGGTCGGGGCGACGGCCGTGGTGCCCGATCAGCGCTTGCGGTAGGACGGGTCGAGGTCGCGGACCTCGGCGGTGAGCCGTACGCCCTCCGTCTCCTTGACGTAGGCCGGCAGCAGGTCGAGCACAGCCTCCGAGAGCCGCGCCTTGAGCGCCTCCGGGCGGCCGGGCAGCAGCGCGATCTCCACGTGCACGAGGACGTCGTCGGTCGCTCCGTCGGCGACGACCAGCTCCTCCACCTCGCGGAAGCGGGTCTTGCAGGCCTCGACGGTGGTGTCGACGGTCTCCGCGACGAGCGGGTGCAGGGCGAGCGCGAAGCCGCGCCGGTCGAGGGGGGCGGAGTAGTCGACGGTGATCTGCGGCATGTGGGGCGCTCCCGGTGCGACGGATGTTTGGCCACACCTTTACGGGGATCCCCTCGGTGACACAAGTGACCTTCCGGGGGGTGGACGGGGCGCCCCGGCGGGCCGGGCCTCGCCCAGGCTGTGAGCGGCGTCCTCCCGTGCCCCGGGTTGTGGGCGGCGCCCCCTGGCGCCCCCGCGTTGTGGGCGGCGCCCTCCCCGCGCCCCGGGGTTGTGAGCGGCGCCCTCCCCGCGCCCCCGGGTTGTGGACGACACCTTCCACGTGTCCCCGGGTTGTGGGCCGCGCCCACCCCGTGCCCCCGGGTTGTGGGCAGACGTTCCGCGGGGCGGAACGGGTGGGCACAACCCCACGACGGCGCCGCACCTCCGGCGCACCGCTCAGGCACGGAAAACCTGGGCCCGGCAAAGGGCGCCGTCCCGTGTGCCCACCCGTCCCGCCCAGCGGGACGATTGCCCACACGGCAGGTAGGTGGGTGGCAGGCGCAGGCCCACGCGGGGCGGGCGCAGAGGCCCACGCGGGCGGGGGCGCGGGCGCCGGACCCACGGGGCGGCACGCCCACACGGCGGGACGGGGGCGCGGACGCCGGGCCCGGGTGGCGGCGCGAGGGGACGCCGGGCCCGGGTGGCGGCGCGAAAAAAGCCGAAGTCCCGGGCCGTCGGCGGGAGCGGGAAAGGCTCGCCGCCGACGGCCCGGGAGGGTTACTCGGACTCGAAGACCGACATCGTGCGGCCCGGGAGGGTTACTCGGGCTTGAAGACCGAGACCGTGCGGCCCGGGAGGGTTACTCGGGCTTGAAGACCGAGACCGTGCGGCCCGGGAGGGTTACTCGGGCTTGAAGACCGAGACCGTGCGGGCCGGGAGGGTTACTCGGGCTTGAAGACCGAGACCGTGCGGGCCGGGACGGTGAAGGTACCCGAGGCGGTGTCGTAGGAGGCGGACTTGACGACGGGGTCGGAGCCGGCGGCCTGGACGGGGTGCAGGGCGTAGCTCCTGCCGGCCAGGTCGGCGACCTTCTGGGTGGTGGCGGCCGGGGTGGCGTTGAGGACGACGACCAGGTCGCCGAGGCGCATGGTGATGACGCCCGGGGTCTCGGCGGCGCCGGAGAGCGGGAAGCTCAGGGCCGACTGGACCTGCCCGGCGGTGGCCAGCGAGAACACCGGCTCGGTGGTGCGGATCCGCTGCAGGTCCCGGTAGGCGGCGGAGGTGCCGTCGATCTGCTCGCAGCCGACCGTGAGGTTCGGGTTCACGAGCAGCGGCTTGCCGTAGGACCACTTGGCCTTGTTGTCGGCGGCCGGCGGCAGGCCGCGGCCGAAGCCGTTGCCGTCGCCGCAGTCCCAGTGGATGGCGTTGAACCAGTCGCCGCTGTCGAAGGAGTTGCGGTCCAGGGACTTGGACCGCAGCAGGTCGGAGCCGGCCTGGGAGAGCGCGGGGCCCTGCGAGAGGGTCGCCGTCGCCATGGCGAGGACCTGCATGCGGGCGCGGTCGGCCGGGCTCGTGCCCGCCGGGAGCTTGAAGGCGAGCGCGTCGTACAGGGACTCGTTGTCGTGGGCGTCGGCGTAGGCGAGGGCCTCGCCGGGTGCGGCGGCGTAGCCGGCGGGTGCGCCGTTGTAGTCGACCTCGGAGCCCTTGACCGTGCGCCCGGAGGTGTCGGTGAAGGTGTACGAGGCGAGGTTGCCGCTGAGGCCGACCTTGATGAGGTCCTGGTAGTGCAGGAGGCGGGCCTTCTGCTGCTCCGGGGTGCCGTTGGCGGTGGAGGTGTTGGGGTCGGTGAAGAGGCCGGAGGCGAAGCCCTGGACGCCGGGGTCCTCGTCGAAGGGGCCGCCGCCGCGGACGGCGTCGCGGGCCCGGTCGGAGAAGGTGGCGATGCCGGTGCCGGCCATGTTGCGCTGGGTGGCCTGGACGAAGCGGGCGTCGTCGGCGACCTCGCCGAAGTTCCAGCCCTCGCCGTACAAGATGATCGCCTTGCCGTCGACGCCGTCCTTCTCGACGGTGAGGGCGTCGAGGGCCTTGCGGACGGCGAGGATGTTCTCCTTGGGGTGGTGGCCCATGAGGTCGAAGCGGAAGCCGTCCACCTTGTAGTCGCGTGCCCAGGTGACGACCGAGTCGACGACGAGCTTGCCCATCATGGCGTTCTCGGTGGCGGTGTTGGCGCAGCAGGTGGAGGTGGCGACGGAGCCGTCGGCCTGGAGGCGCTGGTAGTAGCCGGGGACGATCCTGTCGAGGACGGACTTGTCGGACTGTCCGGCGGCGACGGTGTGGTTGTAGACGACGTCCATGACGGTGCGCAGGCCGTCGCCGTTGAGGGCCTGGACCATCTGCCGGAACTCGACCGTGCGGCGGGTGCCCTCGGGGTCGGTGGCGTAGGAGCCCTCGGGGACGGTGTAGTGCAGCGGGTCGTAGCCCCAGTTGTAGGCGTCCTTGGCCGCGGCGGCGGCGACGCAGGCCTGCTGTTCCTCGGAGTCGGGGGCGTAGACCTTCAGGTCGCAGGCGGGTTCGGTCCGGTCCGACTTCTTCTCGGGGATGGTGCCGAGGTCGAAGGCGGGGAGGAGGTGGACGTGGGAGGTGCCGGAGTCGGCGAGCGCCTTGAGGTGGCGCGAGCCCTCGCTGTCCTTGTCGGTGAAGGCGAGGTAGGTGCCCCGGTGGTCGGCCTTGGCCGTCGGGTCGGCGACGGAGAAGTCGCGGATGTGGAGTTCCTGGATCTGGGCGTCCCGCAGCGGTACGGCGGCGGGCTTCCTCAGTTCCTTCCAGCCCTTGGGGGCGAGGCGGGCGTCGGTGAGGTCGACGGCGAGGCTGCGGGCGGAGTCGGTGGTGAGGGCGGTGGAGTAGGGGTCGGTGACCCTGTTCTCCACGACCTTCTGGACGGTGGGGGCCCAGACCTTCACCACGTAACGGTAGGGCTTCCCGGTCCAGGACTTCGGGCCGGTGGCCGACCAGACGCCGGAGGCGTCGTCGCGCCGCATGGGCAGGGTGCGGCCGTCGAGTTCAAGGGCCACCGACTGGGCGGTGGGGGCCCAGACGGAGAGGGTGGTGCGGCCGTTCGCGAAGACCGGGCCGAGGGCCGCGCCGGTGGCCTTCTTCGCGTAGAGGTCGTCGAGGACGCCGGCGGTCTGGACGCCGGTGGCGGCGAGGAGGGCGCCGTTGGCGGCGCGCTGGGTGGCGATCAGCTGGCCGCGCAGGGAGTCGCGTACGCGGTCGGCGTCGCGCGGGTCGACGGTGAAGGCCGGGTACGCGGCGAGGTGCGGGTGCTTCGCCTTCTGGGCGTCGCTCAGGGAGGAGGGGGTGAGCCGGAGCCACCGGCCCTCGGTGTTCAGGGCGCCGTCGGTGACGGTGATGCCGCCGTCCTGGGCGTACACCAGCTGCTGGCTGGTGGCGTCGGTGGTCTTCACCCTCCAGACGACGGTGTTCCGGTCGATCCACTGGGCCTCGGCCTTGGCGAGGTCGAGGGCGGGGGTGCCGCCGACGGTCGGGAGCAGGTACTTCTGCTGTCCGGACAGCGCCCAGATCTCGTGGCCGTAGGTGGCGAGGTCGAGGGACTGGTCGGTGGGCAGGTCCTTCTGGTCGCCCTTGTGGAGGATGTACGAGAGGGAGGTCGCGCCGTCGGTGAGCGGGACCTCGTACACGGCGCCGTACGCGTCGATGCGGACGGGCATGAGGGGCCTGGACCAGTCGGTGGGCTGGGCGGCGCCGGTCCAGGTGTGCAGGCCCCAGCCGTCGTAGTCGCCGTCGGGCCGCTGGTAGTGGATGACGGCCTTGGTCTTGTCCTGCGGGGCCGGGGCCGGGTTCGTGTCGGACTGGCCGTCGGCGCCCTGCGTGATCCAGACCTCGCCGGTCCGGCCGAGGGTGATGCTGCGCTGCGGGCCGTCGGCGGTGCCGTCCTTCTCGACGGTGTAGGCGAGGGTGGACGCGCCGTCGGGGACCTTGACCCAGGCGAAGGCGCCGTGGGCGTCGCGACCGGTGAACGCGGCTTCCTGACCGGCTGCCTTCAGCTTCCAGCCATCGTAGTTCCCGTCCTCGCGGCGGTAGTGCACGACGGCGTGGGTCCGCTCGACGGCGACCGGCTTCTCGGGGGCCGGGGGCGCTCCGGCGGTGGTGGTGGCGGTGGCGCTCGCGGTGCGTCCGGCGGCGTCGACGACGACGGCCTTGTAGCGCAGGGCGGTGCCCGCGGGGGCGGTGACGTGCTGGGTGACCTTGTAGGGGGCGTGGTCGGCGGTGCCGAGGGTCTGCCAGCGGCCGTTGCCGACCTGGGCGGCGAAGACGACCCGGTTCAGCTGTCCGCCGGTGACGTCGGCGGTGAGCTCGACGGTGCCGGTGGCGCCTGCGGCCGGGGCCTTGAGGGCGAGGGCCGGTGCGGCGGCGGGTGCCGGGAGGGCGCGGCCGGCCTTGAGGACCAGGGAGGAGAGGGCGGGGACGGTGACGGTGACCTTGCCGTTCTCGGCGGTGACGGCGCCCTGCCCCCCGTACAGGGCACGGAGGTCCGCGGAGTCGACGGGGACGGTGACGGTCCGCGCGGTGGTGCCGCCGTTGGTGGCGACGAGGTATTCGGTGCGGGTCTCGGCGTCGGTGCGGGTGAAGGCGTAGACGGAGCCCTCGGCGTACCGCTCCTGCTGGACGCCGTCGCGGAGTGCGGGGTGTTCGCGGGTCAGCTTCGCGAGCGCGGCGATCGACCGGTACACCGGGTGGGTGGTGTCGTAGGCGTCGGTGGCGTGCGTGCGGTCGGTGCCGAGCTGGTCGTCGTCGAGGTAGTCGGCGGCCTGGGAGGCGAAGAGGGGCTGGCGGGCGTCCTTGTCGCCGTCGGCTCCGGTGAAGCCCTGCTCGTCGCCGGAGTAGATCACCGGGTTGCCGCGGGAGAGGAACATGAGCTCGTTGGCGAGCCGGGTCCGCTGGACGAGTTCGGCGTCGGAGGCGTTCGGGTTGTCCTGCTTGAGGAAGGTGCCGAAGCGGCCCATGTCGTGGTTGCCGAGGAAGGTGACCTGCTCGTAGGCGTTGGCCTTGTCGGTGGTGTAGCGGTAGTCCTCCGCGAAGACCCTGGCGAGGCGGTCGGCGCCGGCGCCCTGGGAGGCGAAGGCGCGGGCCGCGTCCTGGAAGGGGAAGTCGAGGGTGGCGTCGAGCCGGCCCCGGGTGACGTACGGGGAGGTGACGGTGGTGTCGGCGGAGTAGACCTCGCCGAACATGAAGAAGTCCTCGCGGCCCTGCTTCTTGGCGTACGCGTCGAGGGCGGTGGCCCACTGGGTCCAGAAGTCCAGGTCGACGTGCTTGACGGTGTCGATGCGGAAGCCGTCGATGTCGAAGTCGCGGACCCACTTCTCGTAGATCCGCTTCATGCCCTCGACGACCTCGGGGCGCTCGGTCCACAGGTCGTCCAGGCCGACGAAGTCGCCGTACTCGGCGGATTCGCCCACCCAGGTGGAGTCGCCCCGGTTGTGGTACATCGTGGGGTCGTTGAGCCAGGCGGGGACCTTGGCGTTCGCCTTCTCGACGGGGGTGTACGGGAAGGAGTCGGCGTCGACCTTTCCGATCGCGGTCCGGTCGTCGAAGGGCCGGCCGTCCTTGTCGAGGTACGGGTAGGCGCCCTTGGGGCGGTAGCCGTACTTCTGCTCGGCGTAGTCGACGGTGTCGGCGGTGTGGTTGGTGATGACGTCGAAGAAGACCTTCATGCCCTTGCGGTGGGCGGCGGCGATCAGCTTCTTCAGGTCCTCGTTGGTCCCGAAGTGCGGGTCGACCTGGGTGAAGTCGGTGATCCAGTAGCCGTGGTAGCCGGCGCTGGCGTCCTTGCCGGTGCCCTGCACGGGCCGGTTCTTGAAGATCGGCGCCATCCAGATGGCGGTGGTGCCGAGGCCCTTGATGTAGTCGAGCCGCTGGGTGAGGCCCTTGAGGTCGCCGCCCTGGTAGAAGCCCTTGTCCGTGGGGTCGAAGCCGGTCTGCGTCCGGCTGCCGGTGAGGCCGCCGCGGTCGTTGGAGGTGTCGCCGTTGGCGAAGCGGTCCGGCAGGACGAAGTAGAACTGCTCGCGGGTGAGGTCCTGGCGGGCGGGCTGGGCCGCGAGCGAGCGGTCGGACGGCGGGGCGGGGGGCCGGGGCGCGGCGGCGGCGGGGACGGCGGGCACGAGGGTCGCGCACAGGGCGGCGGCCAGTGCGACCACCGTTCTCTTGCGTGTCACGGGGGTGCTCCCTGGAGGTACGGGAAGAGGGGGCCGCCCCGGCGGGGCGGCCCTTTGCGTGGGGGGGAGGCTCAGCTGCGGAAGGTGTCGTTCAGGACGATCTGGCCCGAGGCGGGGACGGTCGCGGTGCGGTTGGCGCCGGACTCCCAGGTGACGTTCCCGGCCGCGTCCTTGCGGACGTACTTGTACTCGAAGGACGTTCCGGCGGGCAGGGAGACGGTCAGCTTCCACACGGGGTAGGCGGCCGGGTCGAGCTTGAGGGCGGAGGCGGGGGCCCAGCTGCCGAGCTCGGCGCGGTTGCCGGTGACGTAGATGTTCTGGCCGACGACCGTGGTGGCGTTCACGTTGAACGAGGCACCCGCGGTGGCGGGCGGCGGGGTCGTCGTGGGCGGCGGGGTGGGGGTGGTCCCGCCGCAGTTCGTGGCGTTCACGTGGAGGGCGACCGCGGTGTTGGCGGCGAGGGTGGCGGTGAACTGGCCGGAGGCGTTCACCGTGACGGCGGTGTTGCTCTGCACGTCGCAGTAGGAGCCGGCGGGCAGCGAGGTCTGGAAGGTGCGGGTGAGTGCGGAGGACTCGTGGTTGATCGCCACGTAGGCCTTGGAGCCGCGGCCGAACGCGATCGCGTTGTTGGCGTTGTCCCACCAGTTCGTGACGGCCTGCCCGCGGGCGGCGTTGCGGAAGGCGACCATGGAGGAGATCTCGCGCCAGGCGTGCTGGCACTTCCAGCCGTCGCTGTAGCAGGCGTTCACCTGGCCGCCGTTGGGCGGTCCGGCGTCCTTGTCGGTCCACTCGTAGCCGGAGTGGACGTCCGGGGAGCCGTAGGGCCAGGCGAGCATGAAGACGGAGGCGAGCGTGTAGTTGGCGCCGTCCTTGTAGGACAGGGTGTCGCCGCCGCGCTCGGTGTCGTGGTTGTCGACGAAGACGCCGGACTGGCCGGAGGGCATGTAGCCCCAGGCCTCGCCGAGGTTCTTGAGGTAGGAGATCTTCTCGCCCTGGAGGACGCGCTTGAGGTCGCGGGCGTAGCGGAACTCCTGGACGTCGCCCGTGCCGAGGTACTCGCTCGGGGAGACGGCCTCGCCGGCGCCGTGGATGGCCTCCTGCTTCCAGTAGGCGTTCGGGTTCGTCAGCCGGGACTTGATGTTGGCGAGGTCGGCGGCCGGCATGTGCTTGGCGGCGTCGATGCGGAGGCCGTCGACGCCGAGCGAGAGCAGGTCGTTGAGGTAGCCGGCTATCTTGCCGCGGACGTGGTCCTCGCCGGTGTCGAGGTCGGGGAGCTGGACCAGTTCGCAGTTCTGGACGTTGCCGCGGTCCTGGTAATTGGAGATCGAGGAGCGGCAGTCGTCCATGTCGGAGCCGGAGTAGAGGCCCGGGTAGTCGTACTTGGAGAACGGGGTCCCGCCCGTTCCGGTGCCGGAGCCGTTCGCCATGTGGTTGACGACGGAGTCGGCGACGACCTTCACACCGGCCGCGTGGCAGGTGTCGATCATGTTCTTGAAGGCGGTGCGGTCGCCGAGGCGTCCGGCGATCTTGTAGCTGACCGGCTGGTACGAGGTCCACCACTGGCCGCCCTGGAGGTGTTCCTGGGGCGGTGAGACCTGGACGTATCCGTATCCTGCGGGGCCGAGGCGGTCGGTGCACTCGCGGGCGACCGAGGCGAAGTTCCATTCGAACATCACCGCGGTGACGTCCTTCTCACCGGGCGGAGTGGCCTGCGCCGGGTTGTTTCCCGTGACGGCCACAGCGGCGGCTCCCGCCACGAGGGCGAGTGCAGCGGCCACGGTTCTTCTGGCCATGCTTCCTCCTGGACGACATCAGTGTCGCAAGAAGTTGCCGAAAACTTCAGCAACTGTTTTCAGCCGTGACCGTACGAGCGCCCCGGCGCCCGGTCAACCCTCCGGACGCCGCAACGCAAGTTGTTACGAAAGGACTTGCGACTCCCTGCCGGGCGGCTGCGCCGTGGAGCCGCGCACCACCAGCTCGGGCTGGAAGACGAACTCCGTGCGCTGCACCGGATTGCCCTCGATCTCCTCCAGGAGCGCGCCGACGGCGGCCGTCGCCATCGCCTGCACCGGCTGGCGCACGGTGGACAGCGGCGGACTGGTGAAGGCGATCAGCGGGGAGTCGTCGAAGCCCACGACGGAGACGTCGTCGGGCACCTCCAGGCCACGGGCGCGGACCGCGCGGATCACGCCGAGCGCCATCAGGTCGGAGGCGCAGACGATGCCCGTGCAGCCCTCGCGGAGCAGGATGTCGGCGGCGGCGTGCCCGCCCTCGACGCCGAAGAGCGTGGGCCTGATGAACCGCTCGGCGTCCGCCCGCTCGATGCCGAGGAGCTCGTACAGCTCGGCGGCGAAGCCCTCGGCCTTGCGGCGCGAGGGCACGTAGCGGGTGGGGCCGATGGCGAGCCCGATCCGCTCGTGGCCCAGCTCGACCAGGTGGCGCACGGCCATCCGGGCCGCGGCCCGGTCGTCGGGCGAGACGAAGTTGGCGTCGATGTGCTCGTTGTAGCCGTTGATGAGGACGTACGGCACGCCCCGGGCGCTCAGCCGGGCGTAGCGCGCCGGGTCGGCGCTGGCGTCCGCGTGCAGCCCGGAGAGGAAGACGATGCCGGCGACCCCGCGCTCCACCAGCTGTTCGACGAGCTCGTCCTCGGTGGCGCCGCCGGGCATCTGGGTGCAGAGCACCGGGGTGTAGCCGTGCCCGGCGAGGACCTGTTCGACGACCTGGGCGAAGGCCGGGAAGATCGGGTTGGTCAGCTCGGGCACCACGAGCCCGACGAGGCCCGCGCTACGGCGTTTGAGCCGTACGGGGCGCTCGTAGCCGAGCACGTCGAGCGCCGCGAGCACCTTGTGCCGGGTCGCGCCGGCCACCCCCGCCTTGCCGTTGAGGACGCGGCTGACGGTGGCCTCGCTGACGCCGGACTGGGCCGCGATGTCCGCGAGCCGCGGGGGGGGGGGGGCCCCCCCCCCCGGCCGGGGGGGGGGGGCCCCCCCCCCCCCCCCGGGGGGGGGGGGGGGGGCGGCGCCCCCCGCCCGCCCCCCCCCCCCC
>NZ_JBWKCA010000028.1:0-83382 GCF_056436715.1 Streptomyces sp. NPDC043176 | reverse complement strand
GTGAGTTCCTAGACAGCTCCCACCACACCGGAGGTCTTCGCCATGTTCAAGACCAGACCAGTGTCAACAACGCTCGTGATCAATACACCTAGGGCCTGTCCGACCCTTCGCGTCGGATCAGGCCGGGCGAGCCGGACCCGGCGGGGACGGTCGGACAGGCCGAGGGGTGTCAGCGGCGTGTACGGACCCGGTCGCGGGTCTCGTACGGTTCAGCTCAGTTCGACGCCCGCGCTCTCCGAGGCGAGGAAGGCGGGGGTCGGCAGGCCCGCCTCGCCGGGGGTGAGCTGCATGAGGTGGGCGCGGACGTGGGCGGCACCGGCCTGGTAGGCCGGTTCCTTCACGACGGCGGTGTTGACCCACGTGTGGTCGCGGCCGTCGCAGACGGCCCGGGTGCCGCCGATGCCGGCGGAGTGGTCCCCCTGGACGAGGGTCGCGCTGACGAAGACGGGGCCGGCGCTGTCGTCGATGCAGTGGTACGTGCCGGACAGGCTGACCGTGCCGTCGGCGGCGACGACGCCGTGTCCGTCGATGGAGAGGCTGTCGGCCCCTTCCGCGTGGGCGAGGGGGGCGACGGCGGCGGCGAGCAGGGCGCCTGCGGCGAGGGCGATACGGACGCGCATGAGCGGGGTCCCTTCGGGATGTGGGGGGATGGTGCTGCCCGCCAGGGATACCGGATCAAGCCGCCCGCTGTCCGAAACTCACCCCATCGGGGGCGAGTTGGACAGCGGGCGCGCATACCGTCGTACGGTCAGTGCGGGGCCCGCCGGGCGGCCGCCTTCCGCAGCAGCGGCCAGGCCGACAGGATCGCGACGACCGCGTACACGGTGATCGAGAACGGCGTGTCCACCAGGCCCGTCAGCGATCCGTCGCTGATCTGGAGGGCGCGGCGCAGCTGCTGTTCGGCGGCCGGGCCGAGGATGACGCCGATGACCGCCGGCAGCACCGGCAGGCCGTAGCGCCGCATCCCGAGGCCGAGGAGGCCGATGACGAGCAGGACGACCAGGTCGAGCGCCTCGCCTCCGACCGCGTACGCCCCGACGGCGGCGAAGAACAGGATGCCGGCGTAGAGGTACGGGCGCGGGATGCGCAGCAGCTTGGCCCAGACCGGCGCCAGCGGCAGGTTGAGCGCGAGCAGCAGCACCATGCCGACGAACAGCGAGGCGATCAGGCCCCAGACCAGTTCCGGTTCCCGCTCGAAGAGCAGCGGACCCGGCTGGATGCCGTACTGCTGGAACGCGGCCAGCATCACGGCGGCGACGGCGGTCGTGGGCAGGCCCAGGGTCAGCATGGAGACGAGGGTGCCGGCCGCGGAGGCCGAGGCCGCCGACTCGGGTCCGGCGACGCCCTCGATGGCGCCCTTGCCGAACTGCTCCCTGTGCTTCGAGAGCCGCTTCTCCGTGACGTACGAGAGGAAGGTCGGGATCTCCGCGCCGCCGGCCGGGATCGCGCCGAACGGGAAGCCGATGAGGGGACCGCGCAGCCAGGACTTCCAGGTCCGCCTCACGTCGTCCCCGCCCAGCCAGGGGCGGCCGACGGGGATGGCCTCGCCGGCCGTGCGGCGCAGGTGCGCGGCGACCCACAGGGCCTCGCCGATGGCGAAGAGGCCGACCGCGACGATCACGACGTCGACGCCGTCGGCGAGCTGGAGCGAGCCGAAGGTGAGGCGCTGCTGCCCGGTCATCTGGTCGAGGCCGACCAGCCCGATCGTCAGGCCGATGAGGAGGGAGGCCAGGCCGCGGATGCGGGAGGAGCCGAGGACCGAGGTCACCGCGACGAAGGCGAGGACCATCAGCGCGAGGTAGTCGGGGGCGCCGATGTCGACGGCGAGCGCGGCGACGGTCGGGGCGAGGACGACGAGCAGGATCGTGCCGATCATGCCGCCGGCGAAGTGCCCGATGGCGGCGGCGGCGAGCGCCTGGGCGCCCCGCCCCGCCTTGGCCATCGGGTTGCCCTCGATGGCCGCGACGACGGCGGCGCTCTCACCGGGGGTGTTGAGCAGGATCGACGTGGTGGAGCCGCCGAACATGGCGCCGTAGTAGATGCCGGCGAACATGATGAAGGCGCCGGTCGGTTCGAGTCCGTACGTCACCGGCAGGAGCAGGGCGACGGCCATCGCGGGGCCGATGCCGGGCAGGACGCCGATGGCCGTGCCGAGGAGCACGCCGATCGCGGCCCACAGCAGGTTCATCGGGGTGAGGGCGGTGCCGAAGCCGTCGATCAGGGAGTTCAGGGAATCCACGGGTCAGATCACTCCCATCAGCGGGCCGCCGGGCAGCGGGACGCCGAGCAGCTTGTCGAAGACGGCGTAGGTGAGGAGCGAGAGGGCGGCCGCGATCAGCGGGTCGCGGTGGAGGTGCCGGCTGCCGAGGGCGTACGCCGCGCCCCAGAAGAGGAGGGCGCCCGCAACGGGGAAGCCGAGGGGGCCGATGAGGACGGCGAAGGCGAGGAAGACGCCGGCGAGGAGCAGGACGGTCCGCCAGTCCGCGGGTTCCGTCAGGTCGACGTCCTCGCCCGCCTCGGCCTCGCCCCGGCCGCCGCGCAGGACGTCGGCGGTGAGGAGGACGGCGACGAGCAGGAGACCGCAGCCGACCACGAGGGGGACGGTGGCGGGGCCGACGGGGCCGCGGCCGGTGACGTCGGCGTCGAGGGTGAGGGCGTCGGTGAGGACGAGGACGCCGAGGAGGAAGAGCAGGGCGCCGACGCCGAGTTCGGACCGCCCGCCCAGCAGGCTCTTGAGCGTGGTGGTCACAGGCCGAGCTCCTTCAGGACGGAGCCGACCCGCCGGTCCTGCTCGGTGAGGAAGGCGCCGAACTCGTCACCGGGCAGGAAGGCGTCGTTCCAGCCGTGGGTCTCCAGTGACTCGCGCCACTGCGGGGAGGCGTGCAGTTCCGTCACCAGGCCGACGAGCTTCTCCCGCTCGGCGTCGGAGAGGCCGGGCGGGGCGACGATGCCGCGCCAGTTGGTGAACTCGGTGTCGAGGCCCGCCTCGCGGAGCGTGGGGGCGTCGAGGCCGGGGACCCGCTGCGGGCCGGTGACGGCGAGGAGGCGCAGTTCTCCGGCCTTGATCTGGTCGAGGTACTCGCCGACACCGGAGACCCCGAAGCCGACCTTGTCGCCGAGGATGGAGGCGAGGAGTTCGCCGCCGCCGTCGAAGGGGACGTAGTTCACGTCCCCGGGGGCGATACCGGCGGCCTGGGCCATCAGCATCGGTGCGAGATGGTCGGGGCCGCCGGGCGAGGAGCCGCCGCCGACGGGCAGCTTCCCGGGGTCCTTCCTCCAGGCGGCGAGCAGCTCCTGGAGGGTCCTGTACGGGGAGTCCTTGCCGACCACCACGATGTCCTGCTCCTCGGTGAGCCGGGCGATCGGGGTGGTGTCGGCGAGGGTCCTGGGGGTCTTGTTGGTGTGGACGGCGCCGACGACGCCGAGGCCCATGGACATGGCGAGGCGGCCGTCGCCGCGTTCGCCGACGAGCCGGGTGAGGCCGACCGTGCCGCCCGCGCCGGGCAGGTTGAAGACCTCGATGTCGCCGGTGAGGCCCGCCTCCTCGGCGTTCTTGGCCGCGGTGCGGGCGGTGACGTCGTATCCGCCGCCGGGGGTGTTGGGGACCATGAAGCGCAGGCCGGGTATCCGGGTGCCGGTGTCGGAGCCGCTGCCGGGACTGAGCAGCGGGGGACCCACCAGCACGAGCAGCGCCGCCCCGAGGAGGGCGAAGAGGGTGCGCAACCGCACGGGAGCCGCCTCTCAGGTAGAGGGATGGGATGTGTGAGGTGGCCTACATGTTGCCGGTACGTGAAGGAGCTGTCTCTCTTCCGCAATCAACGGACGTTGTGGTCGTTGTGGTCGGGACCTAGCGTGTCGGCGTGACGAACGTGCTGGTGGTGGACGACGACTTCATGGTCGCCAAGCTGCACTGCCGCTATGTGTCGGCCGTGCCGGGTTTCCGCGTGTCCGGGGTCGCGCACAGCGGCGCCGAGGCCCTGCGCGCCGCCGAACGTCTCCGCCCCGACCTGGTGCTCCTCGACGTCTTCCTGCCGGACATGGACGGCGTCCAGGTGCTGCGGGAGCTGCGCGCCGCCGGTCTCGGCATGGACGCGCTGTTCATCACCGCCGCCCGGGACGTGGCCACCATCCGCTCGGCCCTGCGCGCCGGGGCGCTGCACTACCTCATCAAGCCCTTCAGCCAGGCGGCCCTGCACGAGCAGCTCCGCCACGTCGCCTCCCTGCGCACCCGCCTCGACGAGCTCGACGAGGCCCGCCAGGAGGACGTCGACCAGATCTTCGGCACCCGCCCCCGCGGCTCCCGGGAACTCCCGAAGGGCCTCGCCGCGCACACGGCCGACCTCGTCGCCTCCGTCCTCCGTTCCCGCCCTGAGGGCCTGTCGGCGACCGAGTGCGCCGAGGCCGGCTCCCTGTCCCGGGTCAGCGCCCGCCGCTACCTCGAGTACTTCGCCCAGACGGGCCGCGCCGAGGTCACCCTCCGCTACGGCGGAACGGGCCGCCCGGAACGCCGCTACCGCCCCCTGGGCTGACGTTCCTCAGGCGCTTCTTACCCCCGCCTTAACGGGGTCCTAAGGATCGCCGCATCCCCTTCTTCGAGGGCTTTCGCGGGGGTGGTGGCGGCTAGCGTGCGGGGCGTCCACCCCTCAGAGCCCCGTGAAGGAGCTGTCCCCCATGACCTCTCGCCGTACGGCCGCCGTCGTCGCCACCACCACCGCCGGCCTCGCGTGGGCCGGGCTGCTGTCCGGGACCGCGGTCGCGCACGGGTCGATGACCGATCCGGTGAGCCGGGTGGCGGGTTGTTACGCGGAGGGGCCGGAGGCGCCGCGGTCGGCGGCGTGCAAGGCGGCGGTGGCGGCGGGCGGGACGCAGGCGTTGTACGACTGGAACGGGGTGAACATCGCGAACGCGGCGGGAAAGCACCGGGAGTTGATTCCGGACGGGAAGCTGTGCAGCGCGGGGAACGAGAAGTACCGGGGGCTGGATCTGGCGCGGGCGGACTGGCCGGCGAGCCGGCTGGAGGCGGGGGCGCACACGTTCCGGTACAAGGGGACCGCGCCGCACAGGGGGCCGTTCGCGCTGTACGTGACGAAGGACGGGTACGACCCGGCGAAGCCGCTGAAGTGGTCGGATCTGGAGGAGAAGCCGTTCGTGACGGTGACGGACCCGCGGATGGAGAACGGTGACTACGTCTTCCGGGGGACGGTGCCGAAGAAGTCGGGCCGTCATCTGATCTATTCGGTGTGGCAGCGTTCGGACTCGCCCGAGGCGTTCTACACGTGCTCGGACGTGGTGTTCGGGAAGGACGGCGGCGGTACGGCCCCGGCGCCGACCGCGTCCGCGCCGAGCGACACGCAGATCGAGGAGGGCCGGGAGGAGTCCTCGGTGGAGCACGGCGGGCACGGGGACGGCGACGCGGCCACGGGCGCGGGGCAGACCGCCGCCGCGCCTGCGCCGTCGAACGAGCCGGCCACCGCCGCGTCGGCGCCGTCCGCCGAGCCGACCGCCGAGCCGACCGCCGCCGTCGGGACCGCCGCGCCCAACGCGCCGGTGCCCGCCGCCGGTTCGGACTCCGGGGTGGTGCTCGCCGAGACCGGGGGCGACGCCACCACGCCGTATCTGGCGATGGGTGGCGCCGCCGTGCTGACGCTCGGTGCGGCGGTGCTCTTCGGGACGGCGCGGCGGCGCCGTGCGGAGCGGTAGGGACTAGCCGATCACCGAGAGGCAGGTGGTCGGGGTGGCGTGGGCCGGGTCGAGGGCGTTGGCGACCTCGTGGAAGGTGACGCGGTCCGCGGTGCCGATGGCCACGTGCTCGGAGAGGTCGAGCGCGCACTTGTCCTGGATGAGGACGTTGGTGACGTTCGGACCGCTGAGGAACTGGGAGCGGTAGGGCGTGACGACCTCGTCGTACTGGGTCGCGATGACGTGGTAGCGGACGCCGGGGACGGTGTCGCCGCCCTCGTTGAGCCGGGTGATGAAGTCCGATCCGGCGATCTGGTCGGCGAGGCCGGGGGTCGTGGAGCTGATCAGGTCCTCGGCGCCGGGGAAGTACGGCAGGAGCTTGGTGAGGCCGAGCAGGGTGGTGCCGTGGTTGTCGGGGGCGATCCCGACGAGCGCGTTCACCTTCTCGGCCCCACCGAGGAACTTGAGGTACCAGCGGGGCATCATGCCGCCCTGCGAGTGTCCGACGAGGTCGGCCTTCGGGGCTCCGGTGGCGGCGAGCACCCGGTCGACGTAGGTGTCGAGCTGGCCGGCGGAGGCGGCGATGGGGCCGAGGCCGTTGAAGAACGGCACGCCGGGCAGCTGGCCGTAGTCGAGCGAGAAGACGCAGTAGCCGCGGTTCACCAGGTAGGGCGCGAGGGCGAGCCAGTTGTCGACGGAGTTCCCGAAGGTCCCGTGGACGAGGACGACCGGACGCGGGTGGGCGGCGGAGGGCTTGCAGGTGAAGTCGTTCCAGCCACGGCTGGGTGCGGTGCTCTCCGCCTGGGCCGAGGCGGACGCGGTGGGGGCGAGGGTGGCGGCGGCGGTCAGCAGGAGGACGGACAGCGCTCTGACGGCGTGCTTCCAGGGCTTCCGGGACCTTCGGGGCAGCATCGGGCGATCTCCTTGCGGCTCAAGGGGATGGTGGGGGTGCTGTGCCCTGCGGTCCGGACCACAAGTGGGGATGCGCGGTGGGGATGCGCTTCAGCCAAGCTACGCATCGGTAGCCTCGACTGGGAAGTTACGCGTCGGTAAAAAGTGGGGTGTCGCCGCGCGTCGGCCCGACGGCGACATCCACCGCCCACCGCCCGACGGCCCGACGGCCCGACGGCGACACCCACCGCCGACGGCCCGGCGGGGACACCCCCCGTCAGGCGGCCCGACGACCCGCCGGCTGCATTCGTGAGCACATTCCCCGAACTCGGCGCAGCCTGCTTTCGAACATGAGCGCGATAGCTCGTTCGGACCTGCCCCACCTGCGGGAACACCGCTCTCCCCGGAGCCTGGGGGGCATGAGTCTCGTCGATGAACTGAAAAGCGCCGTCACTCCCCGAGCCGCCCTGCTCGTCGTCGGCGTCTTCGCCCTCCAGCTGCTGTTCATCACCTCGTACGTCGGGGCCCTGCACGATCCGAGACCCACGGACGTCCCCTTCGGCGTGGTCGCCCCCGGGCAGGCCGCGACCGTTCTGACGGACCGGCTGGAGAAGCTGCCGGGCGATCCCCTCGACCCCCGCACGCTCGCGGACGAGGCCGAGGCGCGGGACCAGATCATGAACCGGGACATCGACGGGGCCCTCGTCGTCGACCCGCGGGGCCGCACCGACACCCTGCTCGTCGCCTCCGGCGGCGGCAAGGTGCTCTCCGCGACCCTGGAGGCGATGATGACGAAGCTGGAGGCGGCCAACCAGCGCGTCGTGCGCACCGTCGACGTGGCCCCCTCCTCCTCCCGGGACTTCAACGGACTCTCCGCCTTCTACCTGGTCATCGGCTGGTGCGTCGGCGGCTACATCTGCGCCGCGATCCTGGCGATCAGCGCCGGCTCCCGGCCCGCCAACCGCGAACGCGCGATCATCCGCCTCGGGGTCCTGGCGCTCTACTCGGTCCTCGGCGGGCTCGGCGGCGCGATCATCGTCGGCCCCGTCCTCGGCGCCCTGCCCGGCAGCGTCGCGGCCCTGTGGGGCCTGGGCGCCCTGGTGGTCTTCGCGGTGGGCGCCGCCACCCTCGCCCTGCAGTCGGTGTTCGGGATCGTCGGCATCGGCCTGGCGATCCTGCTCATCGTGATCGCGGGCAACCCGAGCGCGGGCGGCGCCTTCCCGCTGCCGATGCTGCCGCCGTTCTGGCGGGCCGTCGGCCCGTACCTGCCGCCGGGCGCGGGCACCTGGGCGGCGCGCTCGATCGCGTACTTCAAGGGCAACGACATGACCGCCTCGATGCTGGTCCTCTCGGCGTGGGCGGTCGTGGGCACGGTCGTCACCCTGGTGATGTCCTCGCTGAAGCGGAAGCCCGAGGCCGAGCCGATCGCCGGGGAGATGGGCGAGGTCAGGGCGTAGCCCGCGACGCGGTGAAGGAAGGCCCCCGCCGCCGCGGGGGCCTTCCGTCCCGGTTCCCGCCTAGTACACGTTCACCCCGTAGGCGCTCAGCGCCTCCGTCACGGGCTGGAAGAACGTCGTGCCGCCCGACGAGCAGTTGCCGCTGCCGCCGGAGGTGAGGCCGATCGCGCGGCTGCCCGAGTACAGCGGGCCGCCGGAGTCGCCCGGCTCGGCGCAGACGTTGGTCTGGATCATGCCGTAGACGATGTCGCCGCCGCCGTAGTTCACGGTGGCGTTGAGGCCGGTCACCGTGCCGCTGTGGGTGCCGGTGGTGGAGCCGCGGCGGGTGACGGACATGCCGACCGTGGCGTTGGCGGCGCTGGTGATGTCGACGCCGCCGACCGTGCCGGACTTGGTCACCGAGCTGTTGGTGTAGCGCACGATGCCGTAGTCGTTGGTCGGGAAGCTCGACCCGCTCGTGGAGCCGAGCACGGTGGTGCGGGACGAGTTGGAGTACCAGGTGCCCGCGCCGTCGGTGCAGTGGCCGGCGGTGAGGAAGTAGTAGTTCCCCGCGCTGTCCCTGACGTTGAAGCCCAGCGAGCAGCGCCAGCTGCTCGCGTAGATCGCGTCGCCGCCGGAGATCAGCTTGTTGAACGTGCCGGGGGTGCGCTCGACGCGCAGTGCTCCCGCGTTGGTCCCCGCCTGCCGCTTGATCTTCGCGATCTCGGCCGGGGAGACGGTGGAGTCGACGGTGACGACCACCGTTCCGGACGCCGGGTCGACGCGCCAGGCGGTGCCGGCCACGTCGGCGGCGAGGACGGCGTCGCTCGCCGCGGCGAGCTGGGTGACGCCGAAGGTTCCGGCGGAGTCGGCGTTCGCGGTGGGGACGGCGAGCGCCGCGGCGGCGGCGAGACCGGTCGCGACGGCGAGCATCCGGATGTTTCGCGTGGGGGTGGTGCGCATGGTCCTCACTTCTCGTTCCTCCAGAGGGGAATCGGGGGCCCTCAGTGGGGTGTCGGGCCCGTGAGGCGCGGCCAGGGGCCGGCGCTGTGGGGGAGTCTCGGGCCGTACGACTTCACGCCGCAAGGGCGCCTTTCAGCCGTACGGCCCTCGACTGTCGAGCTGTGTAAGGGCGTTGCTCAGTACAGGCTGACCCCGTACTTGGCGAGCGCCTCGGGCACCGGCTGGTAGAAGGTGGTGCCGCCGGTGGAGCAGTTGCCGCTGCCGCCCGAGGTGAGGCCGAGCGCCTTCGTGCCGTCGTAGAGCGCACCGCCGGAGTCGCCGGGCTCGGCGCAGACGTTGGTCTGGATCATGCCCTTCACCGTTCCGCCGCCGGAGTAGCGGACGGTGGCGTTGAGGCCGGTGACCGTGCCGCTGCGGGTGCCGGTGGTGGAGCCGGAACGCTTGACGGACTCGCCCACGTAGGCGTTCGCCGCGGTGAAGCCGCCGGTGTGGGAGAGCGAGGCGTTGTCGTAGCGGACCAGGGCGTAGTCGTTGCCGGGGAAGCTCGACCCGACGGTGGCGCCGATCAGCGTGGACTGCGCCGAGTTGGCGTACCAGGTGTTCACCACGTTGCCGCAGTGCCCGGCGGTGAGGAAGTAGTACGTGCTGCCGCTGCGGACGTTGAAGCCGAGCGAGCAGCGGTAGCCGTTGCCGTAGATGGCGTCCCCCGCCCCGAGCAGGGGCTTGAAGACGCCGGGGGCGCGCTGGATGCGGAGCGCGCCGGAGTCGGCGCCGGCCGCTCTCCGGATCTTCGCGAGTCCCTCGTCGGTGACGGTGGAGTCGGCGGTGACGACGACCCGGCCCGATGCCTCGTCGACGTACCAGGCGGTGCCGCCGACGCCGGCGGCATCGACGGCGGCGTCGGCACGGGCGAGCTGGGCTGCCCCGGCGGGACCGGGGGTGGGGGCGGCCTGGGCGGCGGGGAGTCCGAGGGCCGTGACGGCGGCGAGACCGGCGGCGACGGCGAGCAGACGGGTGCGGGTGTTCCTCACTGTGCTCCTCACTGTTCTCCTTCTGGGAAAAGCGGAGGGGCCCGTGGATGACGGGCCCGTGAGGCGCCATCAGGTGACGTGTTCCTGACATGCACCGCCAGTGATACTGGCGCGCGGAAAGCGGACGCACAAGACCGCAGTACGGACGGATGCCCCGGCCGTCATGGCCCGGGGCACCCGTCTGCGGCGAAATACCTGCTCAGGCCGGGTTCAGCCGCCGCTCCCCGGCCGGCACTCCGGTGTCGAGCGTGTTCCCGGGCGGCGGGAACGGGCAGATGAAGTGGTCGGCGAAGGCGCACGGCGGCAGCAGGGCCCGGTTGAAGTCCACCGTCACGGAGCCGTCCGCCGCCGGGGCCTCCGGCCGCAGGAAACGGAAGCGGTAGCTGCCTTGGCCGCTGGTGGCGTCCGCGAAGACCGCCCACAGCGTGCCGTCGTCCTCGACGGCCACCTGGAGGACGTGCTCACCGCCGGGCAGCTCGAAGGACAGCTCCCCGGAGAGGCCCAGCCCGCGCTCCCGGCCGTCGGCGTTCCTCACCCGTACGCTGCGCGTCCCCTCGTACGGACGGTAGACGCCGGGCACCACCCAGCGCTCGTCGTACGGGGTGGCGTCGATGCCCCGGAAGGCGCGGCGCGCCGGCGCCCCGGGATCGAAGTCCCGTACGGCCCAGAGCCCTTCGCGCCGCAGCACGACGAGCCGCCGGCCCGCCTTCTCGACCCGGGACTCGTGGATCGGGGTGTGGTCGGCGCCGAGCCGGACCGTGCCGGCGAACGGCTTGCCGTCGACGGTGAGGCCGTCCCCCGCGCCCGCCGTCAGGAGCACCTCGTCGCCGTCCTCCCGCCATTCGCCGGGAACGGCCGGAATGCGCCCCTCGGGGAAGTCGGCGAGCCAGTGGGTGCCCGCGAGGGAGAGCGGGCCGTACGAGGAGGAGACCGCGGCCTCCCGCTGCTCGTGCCAGTGCTGCCAGTCCTGCCGTGGATCCGTGCTCATGGTGTCCGACCCTTCCATACGGGCTCGGGAAGCCCGAGGTGCGACCGCAGCGTGGTGCCGGAGTAAGCCGTACGGAAGACCCCGCGCTCCTGGAGCAGCGGGACGACCCGGTCGACGAATTCGTCCAGGCCGCCGGGGGTGAGGTGGGGAACGAGGATGAAGCCGTCGGCCGCGTCCGTGGCCACGGACTCCGCCAGCGCCGCCGCGACCGTCGCCGGGGAGCCCACGAAGGACTGCCGGCCGGACGACTCGATGACCGTCTGCCGGATCGACAGCCCCTTCGCCTCCGACAGCGCCCGCCACCTCCTGGCCACCGCCACCGGATCGGCGACCCGCACCCGGCCCTGGACGAGCGCGGAGTCCGGGTCGGGGTCGATGGCCGGAAGTGGTCCGTCGGGGTCGTAGCCGGACAGGTCGCGGCCCCAGATCTGCTCCAGGGCGAGGATCGCGTTCTGCGGGGAGACCTGCTGCCGGCGGATCCCGGCCGCCCGCTCCTGCGCGTCGGCGTCCGTGTCGCCGAGGACGTACGTCACCCCCGGCATGATCTTCAGGTCGCCGGGCGCCCGTCCGTACCGGGCCAGCCGTCCCTTGACGTCGGCGTAGAACTCCCGGCCCGCCTCCGGCGTGGAGTGCCGGGTGAAGATCACGTCGGCGGCCGAGGCGGCGAACTCCCGCCCCTCGGCGGAGTCCCCCGCCTGGATGACGACCGGATGCCCCTGCGGGGAGCGCGGCACGGTGAACTCGCCGCCGATCCGGAACTGCGGCCCGCTGTGGGCGAAGGGCCGCGGGACGCCGTCCGGGGTCCAGGAGTCCCACAACTCCCGGGCGGTGGCGAGGAACTCGGCGGCCCTGGTGTACCGGTCGGACCGGTCCAGGTAGCCGCCGCGCCGGAAGTTCTCGCCGGTGAAGGCGTCCGACGAGGTGACCACGTTCCAGGCGGCCCGGCCCGCGCTCAGGTGGTCGAGCGAGGCCAGCCGCCGGGCCAGCTCGTACGGCTCGTTGAAGGTCGCGTTGACCGTGGCGGCCAGTCCGAGCCGGTCGGTGACGGCGGCCAGCGCGTTCAGGACGGTGATCGACTCGGGCCTCCCGACCACGTCCAGGTCGTGGATGCGCCCCGCGTGCTCGCGCAGCCGCAGCCCCTCGGCCAGGAAGAAGAAGTCGAAGAGACCGCGCTCCGCCGTCCTGGCCAGGTGCTCGAAGGAGGAGAAGTCGATCTGCGAACCGGAACGCGGATCGGCCCAGACCGTGGTCGAGTTGACGCCCGGGAAGTGCGCGGCGAGGTGGATCTGCTTCCGTCCGCCCACGGAGCCGCTCATGAACCCGCTCCCGTCGTCGCGTACTGGCTGACCGGGCGGGCGAGTCCCAGGTGGTCGCGGAGGGTGGCGCCCTCGTAGGCCGTGCGGAACAGGCCGCGCTCCCGCAGCCGCGCCACCGTCCCCGCCGCGAACCGCCCCAGGTCCCGCTCCGGCACGGCCGGCACGAGGTGGAAGCCGTCGACCGCCCCGCCGCCGTGCCAGCCGGCGATCAGCTCGGCGAGCGCCCCCGGCCCGCCCTCGTACGCGTCGAGGTCGACGGTCAGCGAGAGCAGCACCCGCAGCTGCCCGGGTTCCCGGCCCCTGGCGCGGGCGGCCCGGTGCAGCTCGGCGCGGAGGGCCGCGGCCTCCTCGGCGGACGCGGCCCTGACCAGGGCCACGTCGGCGTGGTGGGCGGCGGTGTCCCGGGCGGCAGGGCGGGTGGCGTCGACGACGGTCACCGGATTGCCCTGCGGGGGCCGGGGGACGATGGAGGGGCCCTTGACCGAGAAGGTCGCGCCCTGGAAGTCCACGTGGTGCAGCTTGCGGCGGTCGACGAACCGGCCGGTCGCCACGTCCCGTATCTCGGCGTCGTCCTCCCAGCTGTCCCACAGCTTGCGGGACACCTCGGCGACCTCCCCCGCCTCCTGCCAGAGCTCGGCGACCGGCGGGGCCGGGCGGCGGCCGAAGAGCCGGGCCTCCGCCCCGGTCGGGGACACCGCGATCCCCCAGCCCGCCCGGCCCCGGCTCACCCAGTCGAGGGTGGCGACGGCGGCCTGGACGTGGAAGGGCTCGGTGTGGGTGGTGTGCACGGTCGGTACGAGGCCGACGGAGCGGGTCTCGGGCGCGACCCTGGCGAGGGTGGCGAGCGCGTCGAGGCCCGGCCGGGCGAAGGAGTCGTCATGGGTGACGAAGTCGAGCCCCGCGGCCTCGGCGAGCCGGGCGAGCGCGACCGTACGGGCGGCGGTCTCCGGGCCGGGGCCGGCCCGGCCGGAGCCCGGCGCGAGCTCGGCGGCGAGGTGAAGCGTTCTGGTGCTGGTCATGCGGTCTCTCTCGGTGCGGGGCCGGCCGGTGCGGGACCGGCTTGTGCAGGACGGTCCGGTGCGGGACCGGCTTGTGCAGGACCGTGCGATGCGGGGCCGGCCGGTGGGAGGCCGGTCCGTGCGGGGCCGGTCCGTGCGGGGCCGGGCGGGCCGTGGCCTGTCAGGGGCGTGCTGGTCACGGCGGGTCAGTTCTTGGTGCGGGGCAGGCCGGGCGGGTTGATCTCCGACTTCGTGACGGCCTCGCCGCTCAGCCCCCACCGCTTGAGGACCTCGGCGTAGGTGCCGTTCCGGACGATGTGGTCGATCGCGGCCGCGTAGGCGGCGACGAGACCGCTGTCCTTCTTCGTGGTGGCCGCGATCTTGCCCTGGAGCCCGGCGCCCGCCCCGGAGAACGTGCCGACGGCCTCGGTCTGTCCGGCGGAGGCCACGTGGTAGGCGACGGTGGGGTTGGGGCCGAGGTAGCCGTCGATGCGGCCTGACTGGAGGGCGAGGTAGTAGTCGGTGGTGTTGTCGTAGTACTTGATGTCGACGCCCTTGCGGCCGGCCTTCTCGTTCTGCCGCGACCAGTCGACGAGGATCTTCTCCTGGTTGGTGCCGGAGCCGACCGCGATCCGCTTGCCCGACACGTCCTCGGGGCCCTTCACCGTCCAGCCGGACCCCTTCTTCGCCTCGAAGGCGAGGTCGTCGAGGCGGTAGGTGGCGAAGTCGTACTTGTCCTTGCGCTCCTCGGTGACGGTGACGTTGGAGAAGACGCCGTCGTACTTGCCGCTGTCCAGGCCGACGAAGAGGTTCTCCCAGGAGACCGGGTTGAACTCGGGCTTCAGACCGAGGGTGTCGGCGACGAGGGTGGCGATGTCGAGCTCGACGCCGATGAGCGTCTTGTCGTCGGTGGCGCGGAAGGCGAGCGGCGGGTTGCTCTTCGCGGAGACGCCGAGGATCAGCGTGCCTCTCTTGCGGACGGCCTCGGGCAGCGTCCCGGCGATGGCGTCGACCTTGGCGGTGTGGATCCGGTTCTGGTTCGGGCCCACGTTGATGCCGGTGCCCTTCTGGCCCTCCGGCTTGATCTCGTTGACGGCGGCGTCACCCGAACCGCAGGCGGTGAGCAGCCCGAGGGCGGTGAGCGAGGCGAGGGCGGTGAGGACGGCGCGACGGGTCTTCATGGCGATGCTCCTGTGGGTGGTGAGGGGGGAAGGAAGGAGGGAAGGGGTCAGAGGACCTTGGAGAGGAAGGCGCGGGTGCGCTCGTGGCGCGGGTTGTCGAGCACCTCGGCCGGCGGCCCCTGTTCGACGATCCGGCCCTCGTCCATGAAGACCACGGTGTCGGCGACCTCGCGGGCGAAGCCGATCTCGTGGGTGACGACGATCATGGTGGTGCCGGAGGCTGCCAGGTCCTTGATGACGTCGAGGACCTCGCCGACCAGTTCGGGGTCGAGCGCGGAGGTCGGCTCGTCGAAGAGGAGCAGGCCCGGTTCGAGGGCGAGCGCGCGGGCGATGGCGACCCGCTGCTGCTGTCCGCCGGAGAGCTGCTTGGGGTACGCCTCCGCCTTGTCGGCGAGGCCGACCCGTTCGAGCAGGCTCCGGGCCGCTGCCTCGGCCTCCTTGCGGGGACGCCTGAGGGCCGAGACGGGTGCCTCGACGATGTTCTCCAGGACGGTGAGGTGCGGGAAGAGGTGGAAGTTCTGGAAGACGAAGCCGATCCGGGTGCGCTGCTTGAGGATCTCGCGTTCGCGGAGCTCGTACAGCTTGTTGCCGGAGCGGCGGTAGCCGACGAGGACGCCGTCGACGCTGACCGTGCCGCCGTCGACCTTCTCCAGGTGGTTGACGGTCCGCAGGAGCGTGGACTTCCCGGAGCCGGACGGGCCGAGGACGACGGTGACCTCGCCGGCCCGGACGTCGAGGTCGATGCCGCGCAGGACGTGGAGGGGACCGAAGTGCTTGTGGACGGACCGGATCTCGACCTTGGCGGTGGCGTTCCCGGCCGCGGGGCCGGCGGTGGTGACGGAGCTCATCGGACGCTCCCCTTCGCGTAGTGGCGTTCGACGTAGTGCTGGACGACGGAGAGCGCGGTGGTGAGCAGGACGTACCAGGCGGTGGCGACCATCAGGAGCGGGACGACCCGGCCGTTGCGGCCGTAGACGACCTGCACCTGGTAGAAGAGTTCGCCGATCGCCATGACGGAGACGATCGAGGTGCCCTTGAAGAGCGAGATGATCTCGTTGGCCGCGTTCGGCAGGATCGAGCGCATCGCCTGCGGCAGCACGATCCGCCGGACCTGGCGGAGCCGGGGGATGCCGAGGGAGGCCGCCGCCTCCAACTGGCCCTCGTCCACGGCGAGTACGCCACCCCGGACGATCTCCGCCGCATAGGCCGCCTGGTGCAGGGCGAGCCCGAGGACGGCGGCGCCCATCTCGCCGACCAGACCCATCGTGTCGAAGGAGACGAATCCCGGCCCGAAGGGGATGCCGATGCTCAGCTCCTTGTACAGGTAGGCGAGGTTGAACCAGAACAGCAGCTGGACGATGAGCGGGATCGACCGGAACGCCCAGATGTACGCGAAGGCGACCGACCGCAGGAACGGGCTGGCCGACAGGCGCATGAAGGCGAGGACGATGCCGATGGCGAAGCCGAGGGCGGTGCCGTAGAAGGTCAGCTGGAGGGTGACCCAGACGGCCTGGAGGATCGTCTCCGTGGTGAAGAAGGCGGCGAAGACGTCCCACTCCCAGCCGGGGTTGGTCACCAGACCGTGGCCGAACTGCGCGAGCAGGACGGCGGTGGCCGTGACGGCGACCCAGCGCCAGGGGTGGCGCACCGGGACGACCACGAGCGCGGGCGCCGGAGGCCTGGGGGGCGGGTCCTTCGCGACGCTTTCGGTGGCGGGCGGATCGCTGGTGAGAGACATGGCGGTTCCTCGGACGGTGCGGGGTGGGCGGGGGCGGGGCGGTCGCGGAGAAGGGCGGGGCGGGAAGGGGCGGCGCGGGAGGCGCCGGCGCGGGCCGGGGCGCTCGGCGGCGCCGGCTCGGGAACACGGCGGCGCCGGCCGGTGGAACGCGGCGGCGGTTCAGGCGCTCAGCGGCGCGGGGAGCCGACAGTCCAGGTCGCGCAGGAACGTCAGCACGGCGCGCGCCGTGACATCGTTCTGCCCGAAGGCGGCCCCGCCGGTACGGGGCCGGGTGAACGCCCCGCCCGTGCGGGCGGTGGTGTGCGGCCCGAGCGCGAAGCGGCGCGGGTGCGGGCGGCCGTCGTGTTCCAGGAGCCGGCCGTCGACGGGGTCGACGACGAGGAGGCCGCTCGCGGTGGCCCTGGTCCCCTCCTCGTACAGCGCGCGCAGCAGGGGGCTGCCGGTGAGTTCCAGGGTGGGGTCGGGGAGCCTGGCCTCGACCAGGGCGCGGGCCTCCGTCCACTCCCCCGGCACGGCGGCGGACGAGGCCCGGAAGACCCCGCGCTCCTCGTCGGCCTCGACGGTGACCTGGGGGCCGAGGAAGCGCACGACGCCGGCGCGGGACAGGGCGAGCAGCCGGCGCAGCCGCGGCCCGGGCGGACCGGAGGCGAGGTAGCTGAAGAAGCCGTGCCACCAGACGCCGGGGTCCATCCGCTTCCCGAGTCGCAGGAGCTGGCCGTAGACGGAGAGGAGTCCGGCGAAGACGGCGGCGTCGGGGCTGTGGGCGGGGTCGTGGCGGCGGTTCAGGTCGTCGGTGATGTAGTCGCGCAGTCCGTGCTGGAGCGCCTCGGCGGAGGAGAAGCGGATGCCGTCGAGGGGGTGGTCGAGGGCGTCGAGGTCGAGCCGGTCGGCGGGGTCGGGGACGGCCGCGGCGACGATCGCGGCGATCTCCGCCCCGCGCGGCGGTGCTTCCTCGTACGCCTTCTCGAAGTCGCTCCAGGCGAGCGAGGTCCGCTCGGGATGGGCGGAGAACAGCCGGTGGTAGTGGGCCCAGCCGAGCTCCTTGTCGACGAGCGGCCACACGTCGCGACGGAAGTCGATCGGCCCGGGCCCGCTCAGCAGGGCGTCGGTCTGCTCGGGGCCGAAGAAGCGGGGCAGCGGGGGCCGTTCGCCGTCGAGGGCGTAACCGATCTTCGAGTGGTACGGGACGCCGCGCCGCGATCCGACGTGCAGCACCGGCTCCTTCCCGGAGGGTACGTAGACCAGCGCGTCGCCCTCGCCTTCGTACCGGCCGCCGCGGCCCTCGGTGAGCAGCACCATCAGGTCGACGAAGGCGAGGCCGAGGCCGCGGACGAGGACGGGTTCGCCGGCGGGCAGCGCGGCGAGGTCGGCGTCGGCGGTGAAGTCGGGCGGCAGGTGGACGAGCCGGTGGCGGGCGGCGAAGTCGGCGAGTTCCCGCTGCTCCCGGTCGGGTTCGGCGTCGAGGTGTCCGACGGTGAGGACCACGAGGTCGGCGAGGAGCGGGGTGCCCGCGCCCGCCAGCCAGACCCGCTGGCGTCCCTCGCGGGGGCCGCCGATCCGCAGGGCGGTGGTGCGGTGTTCGTGGACGGTGACGCCGGCGGGCAGGGCGTCGCGGGCCCGCTCGTACACCCAGCGCAGGTAGGCGCCCTGTTCGGGGCGGGTGGGGAAGGTGCGGCCGTCGATGCCGGCCCATTCGGCGAGCGTGGGGCCGGGCCGGACGGGACCTTCGAGCGCGACGGTCTCGTCGGTGAACATCGTGACGTCCTCGGCCTGGGAGTTCATCCAGAGCAGTGGGGACTGTCCGGTGCGCCAGATCCGGCCGGGGCCGGGCGGGTAGGGGTCGACGAGGTGGACGTCGAGCTTTCCTCCGGCGTACAGCTCGGGCAGGTTGGCGGCGAGCCGTTCGAGGAAGCCGGTCCCCCGCGGCCCGGCTCCCACCACGACGATCGAGGGGCGGAGGCTCATCGGGCACCGGCCGTTCCGCGGGCGTAGTACCGCTCGACGTAGTGCTGGCCGACGCCGAGGACCGAGGTGACGGCGACGTACCAGAGGGTGGCGACGAGGAGCAGCGGGATGATCTCGTACGTGCGGTGGTAGACGAGCTGGGTCGAGTAGAGCAGGTCCTGGACGGCGATGACGGAGACGATCGAGGTGCCCTTGAGGGTCCCGATCAGCATGTTCCCGGCCGGCGGGACGATGGCGCGCATGGCCTGCGGCAGCACGATCCGGAAGAGCCTGCGCCACCGGCCGAGGCCGAGGGACTGGGCGGCCTCGATCTGGCCGCGGTCGACGGAGAGGATGCCGCCGCGCACGACCTCGGCGGCGTAGGCCGCCTCGTGCAGGGTGAGGCCGATGACGGCGACGGCGACCGGGCCGAGGAGGTTGACGGTGTTCACGCCGAGGATCTGCGGGTAGAGCACGCCGATGTTGAACCAGAACAGCAGCTGGACCAGGATCGGGGTGGACCGGAAGAACCAGACGTACCCCCAGCTGACCGCGCGCAGAACGGGGTTGGCGGAGAGCCTGAGGACGGCGAGCAGGGTTCCGAGGACGAATCCCAGGGCCATCACGAGGGCGGTCAGCCACAGTGTCAGGCCGAGGCCGCGCAGGACGGACGCGGAGGTGAAGTACTCGGCGACGACGTCCCACTGGAAGGCCTTGTTGCGGACGACCGAGACGAGGCCGAGCGCGAGGAGGACGAGGACGAGGCCCGCGGCGGCCCACTGCCCGGCACGGCGGGTGGGGACGACACGGAGGGCCGGTTCGGTCGGCCGGGCCGTGGAGGGGGTCTTGACGAGGGTCGCGGACATGCGAAGGCTCCGTGGATGCCAGAGAGTGGATCGAACACGGGAGTGCGCCTTCACACGCGCTGAGTGCGGGTCCGGGCCCCTCAGCCCGATCCGCCCTTCGAGGCTATGCGGTCAACACGGCCCGCTGTCAAGGGTGTCCGCACTGTGAGCCGTACGTCTCATCATGGTTGACGTGGCAACGGATGCCTGTTCCACTGAGGCCATGCATCCGCAGCAGCTGGTCAAGCGCTCCCACATCGACTTCGGTCGCGTGTGGTCCTCCTCCTGTTGAGCCGACCCCCTGCTGTGCCCCGCCCGCGTGCTGTTCTCCGCGGCGCCTTCACACCCAGGCCCCTCGTGAGCGCCTGAGCTCTCCCCTCCCCTCGCCGTGCCCTGCCTTTCCCGCGTTCTCCTGCCTTTCCCGCGTCCCCGCGTCCCCGCGTCCTCGCATTCCCGCGTTCCCGCGTTCCCGCGCTCCCCTGCTTCTCCCGCATTTCCGCGTTTCCGCGTTCCCTCTGTCTTCCCCTGTCCTCCTTCGTCCTGAAGGACCGTCATGACCTTCGCGTTGTCCGTTCACCGGACCACGACCACCGACCCCCTGGCGCGCCCCCTCTTCGAGGAGCTGGCGCACGAGTACACGACCCGGTACGGCTCCCCGCACGACCTGACCACCTACCCGGCGGCCGAGTTCACCCCGCCCCACGGCTCCTTCCTGCTCCTCCTGGAGCAGGGCCGGCCCGTGGCCGGCGGCGCCTACCGCCGCTACGACGAGCACACCGCCGAGCTGAAACGGATCTGGACGCACTCGGCGCATCGCAGGCGGGGACTCGCCCGCCGCGTCCTCACCGTGCTCGAACGGGAGGCCGCCGCCCGCGGCTACTCCCGCGTCTTCCTGACGACCGGCCCGCGCCAGCCGGAGGCCAAGGGCCTCTACCTGGCGAGCGGCTACCGCCCGCTCTTCGACGTGACCGCCGATCCCGAGTCGATCGGCCCACTGCCGTTCGAGAAATTCCTGGAGAACCCGAAGCCATGAGCACGCGCACGAGTTCCGGCACCACACGCACCACCGCCGTCTTCGCCCTGATCACCGCCGCCGCGCTCGCCCTCACCGCCTGCTCGGGCGGCGAACCGGCCACCGCGCCGGCCGGGGCCTCGGGGGCTCCGGGCGCCGCGAAGGGCGCGCTCCCGACCGACGACGTCGTGTCGGGGGTCCGGAAGAACGACGCGGCGGCGAAGCTGCTCCCCGCCGACGTGCGGCAGCGGGGCAGCCTCACGTTCGCGGCGTCGGTAGCGACCCCGCCCAGTTCCGCGTACCTGCCCGACGGCACGACCGTGGTGGGCGTGGACGCCGACTTCTCGGCCGCCGTGACGAAGGCGCTCGGCCTGGAGCTCAAGCGGGAGGTGGTGGGCTTCGAGGCGATCCTGCCGGCGCTCGGCAGCGGCAAGTACGACGTCGGCACCGGGAACTTCGGCGTGACCGAGGAGCGGCGCAAGACCATCGACTTCGTCACGTACGTCAACGACGGCCAGGGCTTCGCCGCCCGGGCCGACAGCCCCCTGAAGGCGGTCACCGACCTCACGCAGCTGTGCGGCCTGAAGGTGGCCGTGAACGCCGGCACCACCTTCGAGCGGACCCTGGAGAAGAACAGGGGCCGGTGCGCGGAGGCCGGTCTGAAGCCGTACGAGGTGAACGTCTACAGCGAGGCCGGCGCCATCTGGATGTCGCTCCGGCAGGGCCGCAGCGACGTCGTGATGAACACCATCAACGGCGTGCGGTACGCGGTGACCCAGCAGCCGAACGTGAAGTTCCTCAACGAGTACCGGCGGCTCGACGTCGGCTTCGCCTTCAAGAAGGGCACCCCGCTCGCCCCCGCCTTCCAGGCGGCCGTCAACGGCCTGAAGGCCGACGGGACGTACGACCGGATCCTGCGGAAGTGGGGGGTGACGGGGTCGGGCATCGCCCGCTCGGAGATCTCCCCGCCGGAGATCCCGGCACCGACGAAGTAGCGGTACGGGGCCCGGCGGGGTCGATGGGCGTGCGTCAGCAGTCGCAGCCGCAGTCGCAGCCTCCGCAGCAGCCGTCACCCTCGCAGCAGGAGGAGCAGTTGCCGCAGCAGTCACAGCAGTCGCAGCAGCTGCCGGGGTCGCACTGCTGGCAGAGGCCTTCGCGCCGCTGGCGGCTCCACGGGTCCTCGAAGGTGCCGCAGCACATCTGGCAGGTGCAGGCCAGGCCCACCCAGAGGGCGCATCCGGCGATCAGCCCGCGCCGGTTGGGCGGTTCGGGCGGGAACGGCCCGCCGGGTCCGCCGGGTCCGCCGGGGCCGGGGGCGTACGGACCGCCGGGGCCGCCGGGACCGGGGGCGTAGGGGTTGCCGGGCCCCGGGCCGCCGGGAGTGGCGTACGGGTTCCCCGGCACCGGACCGTGCGCGTGCGGGGCGCCCTGTCCCGCCCCGGCGTGCGAGCAGCTCGTCGTGCCGAAGGCGCGGTCCACGGAGGCGCGGAGCTCGTGGGCGAGGAGGACGTGGGCGAGCTTGCCGTCGGCGAACTCGGCGTCCTTCAGGGCGAGACGGATGCCGTGCAGGGCGTCGTCGGCGAGGCGCCGGGCCTCCTCGCGGGAGGTGCCGGTGGCGGTGAGCGGGTTCCAGGCGCCGGTCGAAGCGTCGGCGGCCTGGTCCTCGACGGCGTCGAGGAGGTGGGCGAGCCGGCCGAAGAGCCGGCCGGCCTCGGCGAGCGGCTCCGCGTTCCCCGGCCGGCCGGCGAGGACGGCGGTGTGCGCGAAGGCGGCCGCCGTCGCCGTCTCGGTCGGCTCGGTGACGGTGAGCAGGGGGGTGCCGATTCCCGCCAGGGTCTCGAGGCCGGTCTGCCGGTCGACGGCGTCGACGAGGACGGCGGTGTCGAAACCGAGGGAGCGGCCCGTCCTGGCCCCGGCCTTGTCCCAGGAGCGGGCGACCCGGCGGGCCGCGGCGGCGACGGGCCGGCGGGCCAACAGGCCGTCCCGGTCGGCGACGTGGTCCCGCACCTTCGCGGAGGCGAGGACGAGCGAGACGGCTGCGGCGAGCCGGGCGCCCTCGCCCCGGGCCACCGGGGCGGTCCGCATGCCGCGGAGCGGACAGGGGCCCGCCGTGCGGCGGCCGCTCGCGACGGCGCCGGTCTGAGCCTCCGTCAGAACCGAGACGATGAGCCCGTCGTAGTTGGTCACGACGCGGGCGAACTGCCCGTGGTCGGCGCGGAGCGCCAGGCAGAGGCCGCAGAGGTGGGCCATCCACTCGACTTTCAGACCGTCGGTGAGCCGGTGTGCGCAGGGCCTGACGATTCCGAACAACTGACTCCCCCGTGGGCGGTGCGACGTGCCGCCGAGCGGCCTCGCGGCATGGTAGCGAGCCGGGCCGTTCACCCGTACGCGCCCATCGTCACCCATCCGGCCCGACTTTCATATTTTCAGCAACATGGCCCTCCCTCAGGCCCCGCATACCGCAAGATTCCTGACGAATCGCCAGAAAACGGCCCTCACGTTCTGCACCAGTACCGTCACGAATCCCCTGCGCGCCGACTATCCACTTGGCGCGCGATCCGCATCATGGACGACGATGGGTATGCGGAACCACAAGTGACCGCGCTGAAAGGAGGCGTCCATGGGATCGGTGCGCAAGGCGAGTGCCTGGCTGGGACTCGTCGAGGACAACGACGAGCGTTACTACGACGACGAGTACGCCGACGGTGCCGAGAGCGGCGACGCCTGGGTGACGGACCCCCGGGTCCGGGTCGCCACGGACACCGCCGAGGAACGGGGCCGCCGGATCGCCACCGTCTCCCCGGACGGCTTCCGGGACGCCCGGAGCATCGGCGAGCTCTTCCGGGACGGCGTCCCGGTGATCGTGAACCTGACCGCGATGGAGGGCAACGACGCCAAGCGCGTCGTCGACTTCGCCGCCGGTCTCGCCTTCGGCCTGCGCGGCTCGATCGAGCGGGTGGCGACGCGGGTCTTCCTGCTGACCCCCGCCGACACCCAGATCGTCACCGGCGAGTCGGGCCGGCGCCGTCAGGACGGCTTCTTCAACCAGAGCTGAGCGGGCCCGCCGGCCCGGCGCGGCGCGTCCCGGGCGACCGGGTCAGTGCGCCGGGCTCCCCGAGCCGGCGGGCTCGATCGCTTCCCGGGTCGTGGGCACCCGCGACTCACACGGCTCCGCGGCCTTCAGCACGTCCACGACCTCCGCCTGACCCACCGGACGGTCCACCACCCGCGCCACCCGCGGCTCACACGGCTCCGCGGCCTTCAGCACGTCGAAGGCCTCCGCCTGGTCCACCGGGCATTCCATGGCCCGGGGCAGTCGCCGGGCCATCAGCGCGCCCAGGAGCAGCAGCCCGGCGCTCACGCAGAGGGTGACGTGCAGGCCGGTCACGAAGGAGTGCCGGGCGGCCTGGTGCAGGGCGTCACCGGCGGCGCCGCCGAGCTGGTCGGCGACCTTGTAGGCCTCGCCGAGCGAGTTCGCGGCGGCCTGGCTCGCCTCCGCGGGCACCCCGGGGACACCGTCGAGCCCGGGGGCGTAGGCCGCGTTCATCACGCTGCCGAGCAGGGCGATGCCCATGCCGGCGCCGAGCTGGTACGAGGTCTCGCCGATCGCGGCCGCGCCGCCCGCGCTCTGCTGCGGCGCCTCGCTGAGCATCGACTCGTACGCCGAGAAGAGCGTGGTCTGCAGGCCGAAACCGAGCAGCACGAAGCCCACGGTGAGCAGCAGCGGCCGGTCGTCCTGTCCCATCAGGGTCAGCAGCAGCACGGCGGCGGCGGTGAGGACGAAGCCCCAGCCGACCATCCGGCGCGGCCCGATCCTGCGGAGGGTGTACGAGCCGGTGGCGCCGGCGGCCATGGCGGCGAAGGTCAGCGGGAGGAGCCGGAGACCGGTCTCCAGGGGGCTGAGCCCGAGGACCAGCTGGAGGTACTGGACGGCGATGAGCTCCAGGCCGACCAGCGCCAGCATGCCGATGACGATGCACCCGACCGAGGTGGTGAAGGCGGCCCGGGAGAAGAGCCGTAGGTCGATCAGCGGGTGCGGGCGCCGCTTCTGCCGCCGCACGAAGAGGACGAGGAGCGCGGCGCCGACGAGCAGCGGGCCCGCGGTCGGGAGGGCGAGGAACGGTTCACCGGCCCCGGCGCGCTTGACGCCCAGGACGCAGCCGAGGACGCCGGCCGCGGCCATGAGGGCGCCGAGGACGTCCCAGGGGCCGTCGGCTCCGCCCCGGGACTCCGGGAGGAGCCGGCGGCCGAGCGGCAGGATGAGGGCCATCAGCGGGATGTTGATGAGGAAGACGGAGCCCCACCAGTAGTGCTCGACGAGGAACCCGCCGAGGACCGGTCCCGTGGCGGCGCCGATCGCGGCGACCGCGGTCCAGATGCCGATGGCGGTGGCGCGCTCGCGCCGGTCGGGGAAGACCGTCCGCAGGATGGAGAGCGTCGCGGGCATGATCATCGCGCCGCCGACGCCGAGCAGCGCGCGGGCCGCGATGAGGACCGGGGGTTCGGTGGCGAGGGCGGCGACCGCCGAGGCGATGCCGAACAGGGCGTAGCCGAGGAGGAGGACCCGCCGGCGTCCGATCCGGTCCCCGAGGGTGCCGAAGAGGATCAGCAGCGAGGCACAGATCAAGGGGTAGGCGTCGACGATCCAGAGCAGCGCCGTGGAGCTGGGGCGCAGGTCCTCGGTGAGCGAGGGGACGGCGACGTGGAGGATGGTCGCGTCGAGGGCGACCAGCAGGAGGCTGACGCAGAGGACGACGAGGACGACCCACCGGTTGGTGCTTCTGCCGGCAGTGGCACGCGATCGCCCTTGGGCCGTGTTCGTCCGCGACATGTACGTACCTCCCAGTGAAGCTCTCGCGCTCGGCGGGCCCCGGACCAGGGCGTATGCCCCTGGGGCGGCCCGGCATCGACGGGCGAGTGAGCCGTCAGCGTACGCGAGTTCAAGCCCCGAGCGCGTGGTGCAGCTCTCACCCCGGCGGGCCGCCGGGTGTGGCGTACGCCACTCCGCGCGGTCTGCGCGTCGCATGGAATTCCGCACGGACGCCTGTTTGAAGGAATTCCGCCACCTTCAAACACCCTTCCGGAATCGCCTTCCTCGGCAATAGGGCTGAAGGTCATAGGATTTACAGACCGACGTCTGGAATAGACCACTCGCTGAGACCTACTCCACATCACATCGTCATCACGAAGGGACCGGATCGACCGGGTCTGCTTCTCACTCCCTGTAACGTCGATTGGGTGCGTACCGACATCTTTGCCCGGCTGGACCGGGAGCCGGAACCGCCGAAGATAGAGGTCCCGCGGATGACCCGCACGCGTCTCGCCCTCTTCGGCGGGACGTCGGCGTTCTATCTGGCCATCGTCGTGGCGGTGTTGCTGTCGACCTGGCTGGTGACCCTCGACTGGAAGATCATGCTCTTCCGGCCGTACCAGCAGTGGCCGGAGATCCACGGATTCCTCGACTACTACGTCGTCCTCGGTCAGCGCGGCCCCACGGCCGTCATGGTGGCCGCGTGGCTGGGCTGGCGCTCCTGGCGCCAGCACACCCTGCGGCCGCTCCTCTGTCTCGGCGCCGCCCTGCTGCTGCTGAACGTCTCGGTCGGCGCGGTCAAACTCGGTCTCGGCCGGCTCGGCCCCCACTACGCGACCCAGGTCGGCTCCGCCGAGCTGTTCGCCGGCGGCGACATATTCCCCTCGGGTCACACCGCCAACGCGGTCGTGACCTGGGGCATCCTCGCCTACCTGGCGACCACCCCGCGGGCCCGGCGCTACCTGTCCGCCCTGTCCGCCGTGGTCGCGCTCGGCGTGGGCCTCACCACCGTCTACCTCGGCACGCACTGGCTGAGCGACGTCCTCCTCGGCTGGGCCGCCGGGCTCCTCGTCCTGCTCGCCCTGCCGTGGTGCGAGCCGTTCCTCGCCGTGGCGGAGTCCTGGATCCTCGCCGCCCGCGACCGCGCGCAGGAGCGGCTGCGGGAGCGCCGCCGCCTCGTGCCCTCGCTGCCGGTGGCCTCCGGCGGTCCGCGCCCCGGGTTCTTCCCGCCGCGACCGCCCGCGACCGAGGAGCCGGCCCGCGAGCCGGTCCGCGAACCCGTGGGGGTGGCCGGCGGACGGCGCGCCCCGGCGACCCGCGGCTGACGCGTCACGCGGTACGAGAAGGGCCCCGGCCACCACGGCCGGGGCCCTTCCTCGTGCGACCGGGGCTCCGTCAGCCGAGCCAGCAGCGGGTGACGGAACCGTCCTCGACCTCGAAGTTGATGCGCCCCGACAGGTACTCCATGGTGATGATCGAGCCGGGCGGCAAGGACCTGACGACCTTCCAGCCGCGCGCCCTGGCGAGCTGCTCGGCGCCTTCCGCGTCGAGGCCCACATAGGACTCGGGAGCGTCGCGGGGCGGTTCGGGAGTGCGTGATGTGGGTGACATGGAGCTCACGTTAGTCCCTCGGCGGTCACGCTTGTGTCACAAGTTCTCGACATATGTTTGACACGCCGACCGTCACCCGTGGGGGCTATTTCCGGCCGTTTCTCCGGTAATTCAGGAGTGTGACGGTCAGTTCGCACGAAGCCGCCGGAAGCCTTCGCCCCCGCATACCCAATTCCTTCTTCCCGCGTTCCCGTACCGAATTGCGGCGGCGACGCGCACGCAAGCCGCCCACTCTTCCCTTACAGAATGCTTACGCTCGCCGAACGCCCGGAGACGCGGAGCCGGGAGGGCGGCGGGGCGGAGGCGGCCACGGGCGCCAGGACAGCGACCGCGACCGTCGAATCGGCCCGGGAACGACACGGCCGCATCCTGATCGACCGGCTCACCACGACCGACCACAAGGAAATCGGCCATCTCTGTCCGGCCACCGCGTTCCTGTTCCTCCTCCGCCGGGTTCCCCCCTGACTTCCCGGTGCAGCACCGGCTCGGTGCCGAGGGCACGCCCCGGCGGTACGCGGACTACGAGCGGATGCGGCTCACGAGCCCTCCGCCGATCCCGCTGCCGTCCGGTCGAGAGCACGGGACAGACGGTCCCTGAGGGCCCGGACCCGGTCCGTCAGCTCCGACGGCTCGACCACCTCGAAGTCGAAGCCCATCAGCGACACGTGGATCACCAGGACGTCGAGGCTGTGCGCCCCCGTCCGGAGCAGACAGCTCCCGTCGCCGTCGGCCTCCAGGGTGCCGTCCAGCGGACCCACCACCGAGGCCGCCTCGGCGAGCGGCACGAACAGCCGGACCGTCGCCTCCGCCGCGTACGCGGCCCTCGACACGCCCTTCGAGACATAGGCGGCCAGATCCTCGGCCGGCGGTTCGCGGGGCGGGAAGCGGGGACCGTGCGGCGGCTTCGGCTCGATCCGGTCGGCCCGGAAGGTGCGCCAGTCACCCCGGTCCAGGTCCCAGGCGACCAGGTACCAGCGCCGCTCGGAGCAGACCAGGCGGTGCGGCTCGACGGTCCTGCGGGTGCTCGCTCCGCCGTGGTCCCGATAGGCGAAGCGGAGCCGCTCACCGTCCCGGCAGGCGTTGGCCAGCTCGGTGAGGACCGCCGGGTCGACCCGGTCCTTCGGCGTGCGCATCATCGGGACCGTGAAGGTGTTGAGCGCCGAGATCCGCCGCCGCAACCGGCACGGCAGGACCTGCTCCAGCTTGGCCAGGGCGCGTACGGAGCTCTCGCCGATGCCCTCGACGCCCTGGCCCGCGGCGGCGCGCAGGCCGACCGCGACCGCCACGGCCTCCTCGTCGTCGAGGAGCAACGGCGGAAGCTCGGCCCCGGCGCCGAGCTGGTAGCCGCCGCCCGTGCCGGGAGTGGCGTGCACCGGGTAGCCCAGCTCGCGCAGCCGGTCGACGTCCCGCCGCACCGTGCGCGGGGTCACCCCGAGCCGGTCGGCGAGATCGGGCCCCGACCACTCCCGGTGGGCCTGGAGCAACGAGAGCAGGCGCAGCAGCCGCGCGGAGGTCTCCAACATGTCCCGAGTCTGTCAGCCCTCGCGGACAGCCACGGTCCGCGATGAGCCTCCCGCCCGCCGGGCGGGGGGCCGCGTCAGCGGAAGCGGCGGACGATCCGGCCGGCCCTCGCCTTCTGCGTGTAGACGGCGTCGACGACCCGGCCCACCGCCCGGTGGAGCGTCACCCGCCCCGCGGAGTACGTGCGCCGGCTCGCGCCCCGCTCGACGAGCTCCGACCAGAGCGCCTCGTGCCGGGCGGCGATCCGGCCCGGGTCGAAGCGCTCGGAGGCGGCCAGCGCCGCCCGCGCCGTCTTGGCGCGCAGTTCGTCGTCCTCGACGAGGCCGCGCAGCGCCCGCGCGAACGCGGCGACGTCGTCGACCGGCACCAGGCGCCCGTCGACCCCGTCCTCGATGATCTCGCGGGGCCCGTTCGGGCAGTCGGTGGAGACCACCGGAAGGCCGCAGCGCATCGCCTCCACGATCGTCATCCCGAAGGACTCCCGCTGCGAGGTCACCGCCGCGATCGAGCCCTTGGCCCACTCCGGTTCCATCGGGGTCACCGACCCCATGAGGAAGACCTGTTCGCCGAGGCCCCGCTCCTTGATCTGCCGGGCCAGCGGGCCCTTGAGGTCCTGGACGGCGTCGCCGGTGCCGTAGATCCGCAGCTTCCAGTCGGGGTGGTCGACGGCCACGTCCGCGAAGGCGTCGATCAGCACGTCGTACCGCTTGACCCGGGTCAGCCGGCCCGCCGCGACGACGATCTTCGCCGCCGGGTCGGCGGGCGGCACCGACGGCACGGGCACGCTGTTGGGCACGGACTCGACGCGTACACCCGGCAGGTCCAGCTTCCGGTAGGCGCGGGCGTCCGCCTCGGTGACGGTCGTGACGGCGTCGAGGAGCGCGTACTCGTGGGCGATGTCCCGGCGCAGCCGGTAGCTGTGGCCGTCGAGGATGAGGTGCTCCTGCCCCACGAGGACCGGCCCCCGCCGGGCCTGCCGGGCGAGGTGCACGTTGAGCCCGGGGCGGGTGCCGACGAGGACGTCGGCCTCGACCCCCCGCAGGTGTTCGCCGATCCGGGCGTCGGTCAGCGCGCTGTACTGCTTCCAGCGTCCGTCGCCGCGCGGGAAGACCTCGGCGGGGCGGTGGTGGTCGGGGTGGTCGCCGTCGTATCCGGGACCGTCCTCGCGCAGGTCGACGAGGTGGCGCAGTGTCACCCCCGCGGGCAGGCCCAGGAGTGGACGGTCGCGGTGGCGGAACACCGAGACGATCTCGACCTCGTGGCGTTCCGCCAGTTCCTCGGCGAGCGTGAACGTCGTCCGGATGGTGCCGCCGTAGTGGTAGCCGTTGTGGAGCAGGAAGGAGATACGCATGACGCCGCCGGTTCCCCCCGGTCAGTCGTTTCTTTCGGTCGCCCGACTGTACTGCCGGTACGGGGGGCCACCGTCACGGGCGATAGGGGAGCTGGGGCACGGTCGCGCAGTTCCGCGTCATCTCGCCCTGGCTCACCCAGCCCCGGCCGTCCTGCCAACGGGCCACGGACAGACAGGTGTTCCGGGTGGCCGGCGGCCGCTCCAGCCGCTCGAACCGGACGGGGAGCAGCAGTCCGCGCGCGGTGTACGGTTCCGGCCGGTTCATGAACTCCTCGACGCACGCGCGCGTGAGGCCGTCCCCGGCCAGGCAGGAGCGGGCCGCGTCGGTGAACCACATCGCCGCCGCCCATCCCTCCAGCTGCCACTGGGAGAGCGGCCGTTGCCCCATGCCCGTACGGAACTCGCGGACGGCGGGGTGGCCGGTGTCCATGTGGTTGCGGCTGGAGCCGGTCGCCCACAGGGCGCCCAGGCAGCCGGGGGCTCGGGCGTAGTCGCGGGCGACGGACGAGGACCAGTTCTGCACGTTGGTGACCTTGGCGGCGACCCGTACCCCGAGCGTCTCCATGGCCTCGCAGAGCCGCACGTTCCCGTGGGTGTCCATCGCGTCGAACAGGACGTCGACGTGCCGGTCGCGCAGATCGGCGGCGACCGCGCGGAAGTTGGGCAGCGCGAAGTCCACCTGCTCGTCGACGACCCGGTAGCCCTCGGCGCGCAGCCCGTCCGCGACCAGCCGGGCGTACGCGGCGGAGGCGGCCTGGTTGTACGAGACGACGGCGGCGGTCTTCGCCCCCTTCTCCCGCGCGAACCAGCGGTAGACCTCGGTCCCGCCGTACAGCGTCCCGTTCCAGCCGGGCTCGCCGCCGGTGCGCGGGGCGGAGCTGCCGTAGATCCCGTAGAGGTGCGGATACGTGTCGTACGCGGGTGTCAGGGGCTGACCACCGACGTCGGGGACCCCGGCCCGGGCGACGAGGGGCGCGCCCGCGTAGTGCAGGGCGGTGGTGGCGACGAGGGCGAAGACCCGGCGCTCGTCGACGAGCCGGTGCACGCACGCGTTGTTCCCGACTCCGCTGCCGCCGTCGTCGCAGGTCTCGACCTCGACGCGGCGCCCGTCGAGGCCGCCCCGTGCGTTGAGCGCGTCGAAGTAGGCGCGGGCTCCGTCGCGCGGGCCGGTGAACGCCTGGCCGCCGACCGGGCTGGTGGCGCTCGTGATGATCCCGACGCGGAGCGGCTCACCACCGGAGGGGGCGGCGGAGGGCCGCGTCTCGAAGGCGCGCTCGGGGAGCCGGCTGCCGCACGCCGTCAGGAGCGCGAGCAGCGCGGCCAGGAACAGCGCCGCGACCGCCTCAGCAGCCCGGGACGGTGACACCGCTCAGCTCGACCAGGCCGCACAGCGTCTTCACGGAGACCTTCCAGGTGCCGTCCTGGAGGACCGAGGTTCCTCGGGAGTCGGGGAGGGCGACGTTGCCGTCGACGAGCAGGTCGTAGGTGACGTTCGCCCCGCTGGGCGAGGTGAAGTCGACGTTGTCGACCTTCGCCGAGGTCGCGGCGGCGTTCTTGTCGCCCGCGAAGGCCGCGAGCACGGGCGCCATCTGTTCGCCGTTCTCCAGGAGCCCGGTCTTCTCCGCCGTCGGGGTGTCCGGGTCGAAGAAGGCCGTCCAGTTGTCGGTGATCTCGGCGCGCGCGGCGGCGGGGTCCTCCGGCTGGGCGGCGCCGCCGGGTGGCTCGGCCGTCTGCCCGGGCGGCGCCGTCGTGGTGGCCTGCTCCCCGGACGCGTTCCCGTCGTCCGAGCAGCTCGCGAGGGCGGGGGTCAGGGCCAGGACCGCGGCGGCCGCGAGTGCTGCCGCACGTCGACTGAGAACCATGTGGCTCACCACCGGGTGTCCGCGCAGGCCGGACGGCCTGATGATTCCAGGGTGGGACTATTCAGAACATAGCGCAAGAAAGAGGGCATCTCGCAGGGAGGCTGCCGTGGCGTCGACATCCCGGATCCTGCTGTGGGGCGGTCTCGCGGCGGCCGCCGCCGGCGCGGTGCTGTGCGCCCTCGGCTGGTACGGGATCTCCGGCGAACGCTTCGCGGAACGGCAGCTGCCCTACCTCGCCTCGTGCACGCTGCCCGGGGCGGCGCTGATCGTGGCGGGCGCGGTGCTCGCCGGGGCGGCCGCGCTGCTTCCCGTACGCCCCGGGGAGCCCTCCCCGCCCGCACCGGAGGAGCCTCCTCCGCCCTCCTCGGACGATCCGCCGCTGCGGGTGCCCGGCGGCACCCTCGCGCACCGCCCGGACTGCCCCCTGGTCGCGGGCAAGGCGGAGGCGACCGAGGCGGGGGCCGCCGCGCTCGACCCCTGTCCGGTGTGCGAGCCGTGGCCTCCCTGACGTACGAGCTGACGCTCGCCGGCCTCGCGGTCGGCAGCGCGGCCGCCCTCACCGGCATCGGCCTGGTCGTCACCCACCGCGCGACCGGGGTCCTCAACCTCGCCCACGGCGCCGTGGCGATGATCTGCGCGTACGTCCTGCGGCAGCTCGTGGTCGAGTGGGGCTGGCCGCTGCCCCTCGGCGCCCTCGTCACGCTCCTCGTGGTCGCGCCCGGCATCGGGCTCGCCCTGGACCGCGGGGTGTTCCGGCCCCTCGCCCTCCTCGGCCCGAACCCGGCGCGGACCCTGGTGGCCTCCCTCGGCGTCTTCGTGCTCCTGGTGGGCGCGGCCGTGCTGCTGTGGGGTCCCGGCGCACGGGACGACGCGCCCGTCCTGCTCGGCGACGACCCGTGGGCCCAGCTCGCGGCGGTGGTGGCGCTCGCCTGCCTGGTGGGGGCGGTGACCCGGTGGACCCGGTTCGGGCGTGAACTGCGGGCCGTGGTCGACAACCGGCCGCTCGCGGTGCTCTCGGGGATCGACGCGGACCGGGTGGCGGCGGCCGGCTGGGCGTTCGGCTCGTTCACGGCCGGGCTCACCGGGGTGCTCCTCGCCCCCTACGTACGGCTCGACCCGTACGGGATGCCGCTGCTCGTCATCGAGGTGATCGCGGTCGCGGTGATCGCCCGGATGCGGTCGCTGCCGGTCGCGGTGGCGGCGGCGCTCGCCATCGGCGTCGCCCAGGCCCAGCTGACCCGGCTGCACCCGGAGGGCTGGGCCGGACCGCTCGTGCAGGCCGTCGGGGCGAACCTGTTCGTGGTGGCGCTCCTGGTGGCGGCGCTCGTCCTGCCGGGCATCGGCGGCAAGGGCCGCGACGCGCTGCCGCCGCCGGTCCGCGAGGCACGCGTGCCCGGCGGTCTGTGGGTCGTGGTGGGCGTCCTGTTCCTCCTCCCCCTCGGCCTCGCCGGCTCCGACCTGCACACGGCGGTCCAGGTCCCGGCGCTCGCCGTGATCCTGCTGTCCCTCGTCGTGGTGGCGGGCCGGGGCGGCCAGATCGCGCTCGGCCAGGCGGCGTACGCGGGCCTCGGCGCCCTGTTCACGGCCCTGCTCGCGACGGGCGGGGTGCCGGCCCTGGTCGCCCTGGGCCTCGCGGTGCCGATGGTGGCCGCCGTGGGCCTGGTGACGGGCCGGCCGGCGATCCGGCGGCACGGCCTCGCCCTGGCCCTCGCGACCCTCGCCGTCGGGGTGGCCGTCAGCCGCTTCGTCCTCACCCAGCCGTACGCGACGGCGGGCCTCTCCCTCGGCCGCCCGGCGGGCTTCTCCGACGACCGCGCCTTCTACGCCCTGGAGCTGGGCGTCCTGGCCTGCTGCCTGGCCCTCGTGGCCGCCCTGCGCCGGGGCCGCACGGGCCGCGCCCTCGCCGCGCTCCGCGACCACGAACCGGGCGCCGAGGCGGCGGGCGTCCCCGTGCCCGGCCTCAAGCTCCTCGCCTTCGTCCTGGGCTCCGCCCTCGCCGCCCTCGGCGGCGGCCTCCTCGGCATGGGCCTGCGCGCCTTCGACCCCGAGGCGTACGACCCCGTCCGCGGCCTCCTCTGGTTCGCCGCCGTCCTCGCCCTCGGCGCCGACAGCCTCCTCACCCCCCTGGCCGGCGCCGCCCTCCTCGTCACCCTCGACGCCGGCCCCCACGCCGGCGTCGCCGCCGTCCTCATCGGCCTCCTGGCCATGCTCACGGGCCGGATCCCCCCGCTGACGACCCTCCTGCCCGCCGGCCCGCCGACCCGCCCCCGGCCACGCCGGACGCTCGCGAAGGGGACCCGCCGGAGGGCGGTCGCGACCCCCGCGACACCGCCGACGACACCGCCGCCCACCGGCGCCACGCCCCGGCGGCCCCCCGCCGACGGGACCCGCCGGACGCCGGTGGCGGGCCCGGTGGCACCGCCGACGGAGCCGCCGGCCCCCGGTGCCACGGCCCGGCGGATCCCCGCCGACAAGAGCCGCCGGACGCCGGGCGCCGACGGCCCCGTGCGCCCCGCGAGGGACTCCGCGCCCGCGCCGCGGCTGCGCGCGCACGACCTCACGCTCACCTACCCCGGCGGGACCACCGCCCTGTCGCACGTCACCCTCGGCCTCGGCCCCGGGCGCGTGACCGCCCTGGTGGGGCCCAACGGGGCGGGCAAGAGCACCCTCTTCGACTGCCTCGCCGGAACACTCCGGCCCCGCGAGGGCCGGATCACGCTCGACGGCGCCGACATCACGGCCCGCTCCGCCCACGCCAGGACCCGCCTCGGCATCGCCCGCACGTTCCAGCGGCTGGCGGTCTTCCCGTCGCTCACCGTGGAGGAGAACGTCCGGCTGGGCGAGGAGCGGGGCCATGTGCGGGGCGGCCCGGCGGCGGTGGAGCGCAGCCTGCGGCTGGTCGGACTCGCCGGTGCCGTACGGCACCGGGCGGCGGCGGACCTGCCCACCGGGACCCTGCGCCGGGTGGAGCTGGCCCGCGCGCTGGCGGGGCAGCCGCACACGCTGCTCCTGGACGAACCGGCGGCCGGCCTCGACGCCACCGAGACGGCGGCGCTCGCGCGGATCCTCGCCGCCCTCGCCGCGGACGGCCTGACGGTCCTGGTGGTGGAGCACGACCCGGACCTCGTCCGGGGGATCGCCCACACGGTGCACACCATGGAGGGGGGCCGGATCGTGTCATGAGCGTCGAGATCGCGCTCCGCGCCGCCCGGGTCCGCTACGGCCCCCTGGAAGCCCTGCACGGGGTCGACCTGCCCGTGCCGGCCGGGGCGGTGACCGTGCTCCTCGGCCGGAACGGCGCCGGCCGGACCACCGCCCTGCGCGCCCTCGCCGGCACGGTGCGGCTCTCCGCGGGCCGGGTGCTGTGGCGTGGCGCCGACGTGACGCGGCTCCCCGCGCACGAGCGGGCCCGCCGCGGGCTGTGCTTCGTACCGGACCTGCGGGCGGTGTACGAAGGCCTCACGGTCGCCGAGAACCTCGCGCTCACCTCCCCCGGCCCCGCCTCCCCCGACCCGTACCCCGAGCTCCTCCCCCTGCTGTCCCGCACCGCGGGAACGCTCTCGGGCGGGGAGCGCCGGATGCTGGCGCTCTCACGCGCCCTGACGGCGCCCGCGCGCGTGGTGCTGGTCGACGAGCCGTCCCTCGGCCTGGCCCCGGCGATCGCGGCCCGTACGTACCGGCTGTTCGCCGCGCTCGCCGTACGGCACGGCGCGGCGGTGGTGCTCGCCGAGCAGCACGTGCCGGACGCCCTTCCGCCGGGCTCGCTCGTCCACGAGCTGCGGCGCGGCTCCCTCGCGTGGAGCGGGGAGCCGGCCGAGCTCGCCTGACGCCGGCCCCGGGACGTCAGAGCGGTGCGATCCGCAGCATGGTGCCGACGACGATCCGGTTCGGGTCGGGCCCGATCAGGCTCCGGTTCGCCGCGTACAGCGCCTGCCAGCCGCCCTTGATCGCGAACCGGCGGGCGATCGAGCCGAGGGTGTCCCCGACCTGCACGGTGTGGACGCGCCCGCTCAGCCCGTACCGCTTGGAGCAGACGGGCCAGGCGCTCCACCCCTGGGTGCGCAGCACCTCCTCCGCGACCGTGATCTGCTGCGACCGGGTCGCCAGGTCGGCGCGCGGGGCGTACCGCAGTCCGCCGTGCTCGACCCAGGTCGGCTGCCAGAACTGGAGGCCGCCGTAGAAGCCGTTGCCGGTGTTGGCGTCCCACTGCCCGCTGGACTCGCACGCGGCGACGCAGCCCCACGGCCACTGGTCCTTGGCGCAGGCGTAGGACGGCACCGAGGCGGCGCCCCGGAGCGCGTCCGACACCTCCAGGAGGACGGCGGCGGCCTCCCGGGCGGCGACGGAGGCCTCCCGGGCCGCGTCGGGCACGTCCCGGAGGCCGCCGGGCCCGTCCCCGACCGCCTCGGCCCCGGCCGCGACCGCCTCGGACCGGATCCCGGCCGTCTCGGGCCCGTCCTGGGCCCGGGCGGACGCCGGGGCCGGCGTCAGGAGCGCGACCGCGGACGCCGCCACGAGGGAACCGGCTGTCCAAAATCGGATCTTCGACATCGCCGCAGGCTAGGCAGCCGCCCGGCACCCCCGGTCCGTGCCGCGCGGAACACTGTTCACACCCCACCCGGTCGGAGGCACCGGCCTCCCGGAGGCCGCCCCGCCGGAGCAGGCGGCAAGTTGCCTCGCTTCCACGCGTGACCCCGGCCGAGCCTGACCCGTTGAAGTCGTCATGAGGCGCCCGGGAACGGCCCGGCGTCCCCCCGTACCGAGTCCAGGGAGCCCCCCGTGCCGCGCATGCTCGACGTCAGCGAGGACGTACGCGCCGAGATCGGCGACGAAGAAGCGGACCGGCTGCTCGCCGGCGACAACGCCCCGGGCAGCTACGACTGCACCTCCTGCCGCACGCCGGGCGACTCCGACCAGGAGCGCACCAGCACGGTGCTGTTCGTCGGCGACGAGACCGCGGTCCTGGCGTTCGCCCACGCCAGTTGCATTCCGTCGCAGGTCGTCCGGGTCGCCGAGGAGCAGCTCCAGGGCGCCGTCGCCTCCATCACGGCCTCGGACACCGCCGACGCGCTGAGCGCCGCCCACCCCGAGCAGGCCGTGCTCGGCGTCACCAGCGGCCTCGTCCTGATCGACGGCGAGCTGCACCCGGCGCTGGTCGTGGAGCCGACCGCGCCGGTGGCCCGTCCGGGTTCGGACGGCCTCACCGACGAGTTCCTGCCGCTCCTGGCCGACCAGGGCTTCCAGCAGGTCATGGACCTCCACGAGAAGCCCGCCGTGCTGCCGGGCTGGTCGGTGCTGGTCGCCATGGGCCAGCTGCACTCCGTGCTCCAGCCGGGGCCGGGCGGCGCCGGTCAGGCCGCCTGGTGGCAGGCGCACCAGCCGCTCCAGGTCACCGACGGCTGGCGCGCGGCGGCCAACAAGTCGCACACGGTCCTCGTCTTCGCCGCCCCGGTCGGCTCGATCGGCCAGCAGCCGCGCGAGGACCTGCTGCGCGACGCCCTGGAGAAGGCGGCGGCGAACGGCCGCCTGGTGGCCGCCGCCATGCCGCTGGCCGGAACCTGATGGAGGACGGCCGGGCGGCCATAGGGCGGGCACGGGTGCCCGGCCCATCGACGGGTCCGGCGGGCACCGGCCCGACGGGGGCCGGGAGCCCCATCGTGCCGCGCCCCCGGCGGGCGCCTCTTTCGGAGAGCCGCCCGCATCCGACGGGCGGCAGGGTCGTTGGCACGTACGTGCACGCATACGACCCCTTCCTCCAGCCGCATCCGAGTCAGATCCCGGCCATGCGCCCCGCGCAGGACGTCACGGCGGGCGCTTCGCCCACGCCGATCTACGACGCCCTGTACTCGGAGTACCGCAGGTCGTTCCGCACGCTGCCGGGTGACCGCAGCGGCGAGGAGGAGCTGACCTTCCGGGCCTTCGGCGCGGGCGGGTACGGGCACGGGCAGGGCCACCGCCCCGCGTCGGCGCATCCGACGGCCTGGTCGGCGCAGCATCCGCAGCCGTACCCCCAGGGACTCGCACACCCGCAGGCGGCGCTGCCACCAGGCCCGCGCAGGGGCCTGTAGGGGCGGGGCCGGTGGGAACGGCGGAGGGCCGGGGCTTGTCGAAGCCCCGGCCCTCCGCCGTTCCCACCGCGTGGGTGCTACTTCTTGCGGCCGCGCTTCTCGCGCACCCGGACCGAGATGTGGATCGGAGTGCCCTCGAAGCCGAACTCCTCGCGCAGGCGGCGCTCGATGAAGCGGCGGTAGCCGGCCTCCAGGAAGCCCGAGGCGAAGAGCACGAAGCGCGGCGGCTTGGTGCCGGCCTGCGTGCCGAAGAGGATGCGGGGCTGCTTGCCGCCGCGGACCGGGTGCGGGTGGGACGCGACGATCTCACCCAGGAAGGAGTTGAGCCGGCCGGTGGGGACGCGGGTCTCCCAGCCGGCGAGGGCGGTCTCGATGGCCGGGACCAGCTTCTCCATGTGGCGGCCGGTCTTGGCGGAGACGTTCACCCGGGGCGCCCAGGCGACCTGCTGCATCTCGGTCTCGATCTCGCGCTCGAGGTAGTAGCGGCGCTCCTCGTCGAGCTCGTCCCACTTGTTGTAGGCGATGACGATCGCGCGGCCCGACTCCACGGCCGTCGTGATGATGCGCTGGTCCTGGACCGAGATGTTGTCGGTGGTGTCGATGAGGATGACGGCCACCTCCGCCTTCTCGATGGCGGCCGCGGTCCGCAGCGAGGCGTAGTAGTCGGCGCCCGCCTGGAGGTGGACCTTCTTGCGGATGCCGGCGGTGTCGACGAACTTCCACGTCACGCCGCCGAGCTCGATGAGCTCGTCGACCGGGTCACGGGTGGTGCCCGCCAGCTCGTTGACGACGACGCGGTCCTCGCCCGCCACCTTGTTGAGCAGGGAGGACTTGCCGACGTTCGGGCGGCCGATGAGGGCGATGCGGCGGGGGCCGCCCACCGCGGTGCCGAAGCGCTGCTCGGGGGCCTCGGGCAGCTTGCGCAGGACCTCGTCGAGGAGGTCGCCGGTGCCGCGGCCGTGCAGCGAGGAGACGGGGAACGGCTCGCCGAGGCCCAGGGACCACAGCATCGCGGCGTCGGCCTCGCCGGACTGGCCGTCGACCTTGTTCGCGGCCAGGACGACCGGCTTGCCGGCGCGGCGGAGCAGTTTGACGACGGCCTCGTCGGTGTCGGTGGCGCCGACGGTGGCGTCCACGACGAAGAGGCAGGCGTCGGCCGCTTCGATGGCGTACTCGGCCTGGGCCGCGACGGAGGCGTCGATGCCGAGGACGTCCTGCTCCCAGCCGCCGGTGTCGACGACCTTGAAGCGGCGGCCGGCCCACTCGGCCTCGTAGGTCACGCGGTCGCGGGTGACGCCCGGCTTGTCCTCGACGACGGCCTCGCGGCGGCCGATGATGCGGTTCACCAGGGTCGACTTGCCGACGTTCGGGCGGCCGACGACGGCGAGGACGGGAAGCGGGCCGTGGCCGGCCTCCTCGATCGCGCCCTCGACCTCGTCGACGTCGAAGCCCTCTTCCGCGGCGAGCTCCATGAACTCCGCGTACTCGGCGTCGCCAAGTGCCCCGTGGTCGTGCTGGTCGTTCATGAAGTCCGTTCCTTGATCATTCGTGGTCGGTGGGTCCCCGGGCCGCGGGGCCCACTACTGAAAGTCTCGCTCAGCGCCCGGTGAGGCGCCTGGCGTTTTCCAGGTGAGCGGTGAGCCGGTCCTGGATCCGCAGGGTGGCCTCGTCGAGGGCCTTGCGGGTGCGGCGGCCGGAGCCGTCGCCCGCCTCGAACGCGTCGCCGAAGACGACGTCGACGCGGCCGCGCAGCGGAGGCAGTGCCTTGATCAACCGTCCCCGGCGCTCGGTGCTTCCCAGGACGGCGACCGGGACGATCGGCGCGCCGCTGCGGACGGCGAAGTAGGCGAGGCCGGCGCGCAGCGAGGCGAAGTCGCCGTCCCCCCGGGTGCCCTCGGGGAAGATCCCGAGGACGCCGCCCTGCTCCAGCACGCCGAGCGCGTTGCCTATCGCGTTGCGGTCGGTGCCGTCCCGGTCGACCTTGAGCTGCCCGATGCCCTCCAGGAAGCTGCCGAGCGGGCCGACGAACGCCTCCTTCTTGATGAGGAAGTGCACGGGCCGCGGGGCGGTGCCCATGAGCATGGGGCCGTCGATGTTGTGCGCGTGGTTGACGGCGAAGATGACGGGACCGGAGGCCGGCACCCGCCAGGCGCCGAGGACGCGCGGCTTCCAGAAGCCGTACATCAGGCCGATGCCGATGCGACGGCCGACGGCGGCGCCCTTCCCGGAGGGCAAGGTCACTTGGCGGCCGCCCGCTTCTCGTCCACCAGGGTGACGACGCACTCGATGACCTGGTCGAGCGTGAGGTCCGTGGTGTCGACCTCCACGGCGTCCTCCGCCTTGGCCAGCGGGGACGTCTTGCGGCTGGAGTCGGCCGCGTCCCGCTTGATCAGGGCTTCCTTCGTCGCGTGTACGTCGACGCCCTTGAGCTCGCCGGAGCGGCGGGCGGCACGGGCCTCGGGCGAGGCGGTCAGGAAGATCTTCAGGTCGGCGTCGGGCAGGACGGTGGTGCCGATGTCCCGGCCCTCCACGACGATCCCGTGCTCGGCGTCCTTCGCGATCGTCCGCTGCAGCTCGGTGATGAGCCGCCGCACCTCGGGGACCGCGCTCACGGCGCTGACCTTCGAGGTGACCTCCTCGGTACGGATCGGGCCGGCCGCGTCGGCACCGTCGACCGTGATGGTCGGCCGGGCCGGGTCCGTGCCGGAGACGATGACCGGCTTCGCGGCGGCGTTCGCGACGGCGTCGGCGTCGTGCACGTCCACCCCGTTGCTGATCATCCACCACGTGATCGCCCGGTACTGCGCCCCCGTGTCCAGATAGCTCAGCCCCAGCTTGGCGGCGACCGCCTTCGAAGTGCTCGACTTGCCCGTGCCGGAGGGCCCGTCGATGGCGACGATCACGGATTCCACGGTGGGAACACCTTCCTGGGGGTGAGTGGCGGGGCCCTGCGGTGTGCGGGCACCCCCACAAGGTTACCGAGTCCCCGACCCCCTCCCGTCCGACCCCGCCCCCACACCCCGCCACACCCCGCCCTCCGGGCCCGCGCCCACCGCCGTGCGGCCCCGCACCCGCCGTGCGGCCCCGCACCCCGCCGTTCGGGCCCGCGCCCCGTCGTCCGGGCCCGCGCCTGCCGTGGGGGCCCGCGTCCGCTGCCGTGGGGGCCCGCGCCCACCCGGGCTGTCACCCGCCGCACCTCGTGTGCGGACCCGCCCGCTGGGCTGTCGGCCGCCGCGCCTCGTGTGGGGCCCCGGCCCGCTGGGGCTGTCGGCCGCCGCGCTCGCTGCCGTGGGGGCCCGCGCCCGCTGTCGCGTGGGCCTGCGCCCGTCGCCGTGTGCGCCCTCGCCCGCCCGCCGTGTGGGCAATCGTCCCGCTGGGCGGGACGGGTGGGCACACGGGACGGCGCCCTTGGCGGCGCCTCCGGCCCCTGTGCCTGGACCCGCACCCACAGTCCGGTGCGCACCGGGTGCGGGTGCAAGCGCGGAAGCCTGGGCCCGGCACGGGGCGCCGTCCGTTGTGCCCACCCGTTCCGCCCCAGCGGAACGATTGCCCACAACGCGGTGGACGGGGCCCGCCCCGGCGGAACGATCGCCCACAACGCAGGGCGCGGAGGGTGAGCACCGCCCAGCGAAACGAGGGCCCACAACGGGGTGGGCGGAGGCGCGGGGGCGGGCACCGCCCCGGCAGAACGAGGGCCCGCAACGCGCGGGGCGCGGGCGCCCGCCCAGCGGGACGGGGGCCCACAACGCGGGGCGCGGGGGTGGGCGCCGTCCCGGCGGAATGAGGGCGCCAGGACGGGCGGGGCGCAGCCCGCGGCGTGGGGGTGGGCACCGCGCCGGTGGAGCGAGGGCGCGGAGCGCGACGCGGTGGGGTCAGGTGGTGCGGAGGGACCAGCCGTGGTCTTGGAGGGCGGCGGCGAGAACGGCCGCGGCGGCCGGCTCGACCATGAGCTGCACAAGCCCCGCCTGCTGCCCCGTCGCGTGCTCGATGCGGACGTCCTCGATGTTGACCCCCGCCCGCCCCGCGTCGGCGAAGATGCGGGCCAGCTCGCCGGGCCGGTCGCTGATGAGGACGGCGACGGTCTCGTAGACGGTGGGGGCGGCGCCGTGCTTGCCGGGGACGCGGGCCCGCCCGGCGTTCCCGCGGCGCAGGACGTCGGCGACGCCCGCGGCCCCGTCCCGGCGCTTCTCCTCGTCGGCGGACTGGAGGGACCGCAGGGCGCGGACCGTCTCGTCGAGGTCGGCGGCGACGCCGGAGAGGACGTCGGCGACGGGGCCGGGGTTGGCGGAGAGGATGTCGATCCACATGCGCGGGTCGGAGGCGGCGATGCGGGTGACGTCCCGGATGCCCTGTCCGCAGAGGCGTACGGCCGACTCGTCGGCTTCCTCGAGGCGCGCGGCGACCATGGACGACACCAGCTGGGGGGTGTGGGAGACCAGGGCGACGGCGCGGTCGTGGGCGTCGGCGTCCATGACGACGGGGACGGCCCGGCAGAGGGCGACGAGCTCGAGGGCGAGGTTGAGGACCTCGGTGTCGGTGTCCCGGGTGGGGGTGAGGACCCACGGCCGCCCCTCGAAGAGGTCCGGGGTGGCGGCGAGGGGGCCGGAGCGCTCCTTGCCGGACATCGGGTGCGACCCGATGTACGGGGTGAGGTCGAGACCCAGCGCCTCCAGTTCCCGCCTCGGCCCGCCCTTGACGCTCGCGACGTCGAGGTAGCCGCGGGCGAGCCCGGCGGTCATGGCCTCGGCGAGGGTGGCGGCGACGTGCGCCGGGGGGACGGCGACGATGGCGAGGTCGACGGGGCCCTCGGGCTCCTCGTCGGTGCCCGCGCCGAGCGCGGCGGCGGTGCTGGCGCGCGCGGGGTCGTGGTCGCGGAGGTGGACCGTGACACCCCGACCCGCGAGGGCGATGGCGGCGGAGGTGCCGATCAGTCCGGTGCCGATGACGAGCGCTGTTCTCACTGGGCGATGTCCTTGCGCAGGGCGGCCGCGGCGCCGAGGTAGACGTGCGCGATCGCGGACTTGGGCAGTTCGGTCTCGACGTGGGCGAGGAGCCGTACGACCCTCGGCATCGCCCCCTCGATGTCGAGCTCCTGTGCGCAGATCAGGGGGACGTCGACGATCCCGACGTGGCGGGCCGCGGCGGCGGGGAAGTCGCTGTGGAGATCGGGCGTGGCCGTGAACCAGATGCTGATGAGGTCGTCCTGGGTGAGCCCGTTGCGCGAGAGGACGGCGGTGAGCAGCTCCTCGACCTGCTCGCGCATGTGGCCGGCCTCGTCCCGTTCCAGCTGGACGGCTCCTCGGACCGCTCGTACCGCCACGTCGTGCTCCTTCGCCTGCGTCAAGTGCTCCGTTCAGCCTAGTCAGCGGTGGGGTCGGCGCGTCGCGGCGCCCGCCTTCCGAGACGGACCGGGACGGATCCCGGGCGGACCTGGGCGGACCTGGGCGGGGCCGGACAGCTCCGGAACGGCCCGGCGCGCTCCGGAGCTGTCCAGCGCGCTCCAGCGCGCTCCAGCGCGCTCCAGCGCGCTCCAGCGCGGAAAACGGATGCCGGCGGCGGTCAGAACTGCTGTCGGCGGATGATGTCCTCCAGGGAGCCGCCCTGGGGCAGTGAGCCGTCCGGGGTGAGCTTGTCCACGGCCTGCGGGAGCGAGCGGGCGATCTCGTCGGCGGCCTCCTGCGGGCTGACGCGGGCCTCCGCCGCGGGCTTCCGGAGGGCGCCGTCGGGGAGGCCTCGGCGATCTGGCGCCGCTCACGGACTGGTTCTCACCGGTGCCGCCCCAGGACTGGGCCTGGGTCGGCGAGGCCGGACTCGGTCAGCATGTCGAGGAGGCCGCCGAGCGGGTTCGAGCCGTTCGCGCCTCCGCCGCTCCCGCCGCCCGCGAGGGAGCCGAGGAGGCCGCCCGCTCCTCCGGCGCCGCTCGGCCCGCCGCCTCCGAGGAGGCCGCCGAGGAGACTGCCGAGGTCGTTTCCCGCCATGGTCGCTCTGCCTTTCGTCCGGTGCGGAACACGCCCGATGTCACCTGAACCGGGGTGTTCCGCGACTCGGTGTGCACGCGGGCGTCCGGCACCCGCACACGTCCGGGCGGTAGAGCGGTAGAAAGACCGGATGCTGCTGCACGTCGTACCGCTGGCCGACTGGTCCGCCGCCCCCGAGGCGCCCGATGCCCCCTACGCCCCGCCGTCGCTCGCCGCCGAGGGCTTCGTCCACTGCTCCGCGGACGAGGCCGCGGCCCTGGCGGTCGCCGACGCGCGCTACCGGGACGTGCCCGGGCCGCTCCTGGTGCTCGTGATCGACGAGGCCGGTCTCGGGGGCGAGGTCCGCTGGGAGGGCTCGGGGGACGTGCTCTTCCCGCACGTGTACGGGCCGGTCGAGCGGGCCGCGGTGACGTCGGTCCTCGAGGTGCGGCGGGACGCGGACGGCCGTGCGAGGGAGCTCGTGCCCCGGGCGTAGGCGTGTTGCGGGCCCCGGGACCGCCCCGGCACCAAGCTGGCCGGTATGACTTCACGCGCCACGAACCGCCGTACCGTCCTGTTCGCCGCCGCGGCCCTGACGACGGGCTGCGGCTCGGACGGCGGGGGTGGGGGCGACGGCGGTACGGACACGAGTACCGGCGCCCCGGTCACGCCGTCCCAGCCGGCCGCCACCGGCGCCACGCGCTCCACTCCGGCCGGCACGGCCTCTCCGAGCGGGGGAGGGACGCCACTTGCCACGACGTCGGAGATCCCGGTGGGCGGGGGGAAGGTCTTCGCCGCGAAGAAGGTGGTCGTCACCCAGCCCGTGGCCGGTGAGTTCAAGGCGTTCTCCGCGGTCTGCACCCACCAGGGCTGTCTCGTGAACAAGGTCGCGGCCGGCACCATCGACTGTCCCTGCCACGGCTCCAAGTACCGGATCGCCGACGGCTCGGTGGCGGCGGGACCGGCCCCCCGCCCGTTGCCGGCCGAGCAGATCACCGTCTCGGGGGAAACGATCACCCTCGCGTAATCTGCCGGGCATGACTCCGGACGAGCTGGTGCGCGAGCACACGATCTACTCCTGCGTGATGGGCTCGCGCGCCTTCGGTCTCGCGACCGAGGGCAGCGACACGGACGTCCGGGGCGTCTATCTCGCCCCGACGCCGCTCTTCTGGCACTTCGACAAGCCCCCCGCCCATGTGGAGGGGCCCGCCGAGGAGCAGTTCAGCTGGGAGCTGGAGCGCTTCTGCGAACTCGCCCTGCGCAACAACCCGAACGTCCTGGAGTGCCTGCACTCCCCCGTGGTCGAGCACGTCGACGACCTCGGCCGCGAGCTCCTCTCGCTGCGGGCCGCCTTCCTCTCCCGCCGGGCCCACCGGACGTTCGTCCGGTACGCGGGCGGTCAGCGCCGCAAGCTCGACGCGGACGTCCGCCAGTACGGCCACCCGCGCTGGAAGCACGCCATGCACCTGCTCCGGCTCCTGACCAGCTGCCGCGACCTCCTGCGCACCGGCGAACTCCGCATCGACGTCGGCGAGGAACGCGACCGGCTCCTCGCGGTCAAGCGCGGCGAGCTCTCGTGGGCCGAGGTCGAGTCCTGGATGAACCGTCTCCAGGACGAGGCCGACCGCGCCCACGACACGACGCCCCTCCCCGACGCCCCCGACCACGCGCGCGTGCAGGACTTCCTGATCCGCGCGCGCCGGTCCTCGGCCCTCACCGAGCTCCAGGGGTGTCCTGCCGATCAGGCCGGGCTCGCGGCGCCCGGCACGCGCGCTGATCCGGCCTGATCGGCAGGACCGCTAGAAGCCCTGCAGCCGTGCCCGTACGACCAGGTCGTGCAGCGCGTCGTGGACGCGCGCCGACTCCGGGAGCGCCGAGGAGGCCTGGGCCTCGTCCAGGACCGCGTGCAGGGCCTCCGTCTCGGCCCGCACGTCCGCGACGGCCACCTCCGCGCGCCCGTGCTCGGCCTCGGTCTTCGCCGCGACGAGGCCGGGCAGCCGGGCGGGCGCCTCGGGCACCTCGCCCGCCAGGGTGGGCAGATGGGCCTGCACCTGGCCCGAACGCATCAGGTGGATGCCGGTGAGCAGCGCCCGGTAGGTGTAGAGCAACGGCTTGAGTTCCCCGCTGCTCTCGAAGAGCCGCCACTGCGTCCCCGCGAAGCCCCGGTAGTGGTGCGCGTGGTGGCGGGTGAGCAGTCCGGGTACGAGGGAGACCAGCTCGGCGTGGGTGTCCGTGGTGTGGGCCACGAGCGGGGAGGTGAGCTGCTCCAGGACGTAGCCGTTGCGGCGCAGCATCAGCCGGGCGAACTTCCGCAGGTCGTGGGTGACGAGGTCCATCTCGACGCCGTCCCGGTCCCACATTCGGCTGCGGGTCTCCTCCGGCTCGCGCAGGCCTATGAGGGCGTCCACGGGGAGCAGGTGCGCGCCGCGCAGGTCCACGTCCGAGTCGCGGGACGGGAATCCGTACAGGTGCGCGCCGGAGACCGTGGCGAAGAGCAGCGGGTCGGGTTGTTCCGCGACGACGGCGGAGAGGTCCAGGTCCAGGGTGAGCGTCATGGGTCAAGCGTCCCAGAGCGCGCCGAAGGTCAGCAGGTCACTGCGGTACTCGACGCTCTCCGCCCACTCCTTGGGCCACGCGTCGGCACCGAGGTGGGCGCCGGCGAAGGCGCCCGCGAGGGCGGCGATCGAGTCGGAGTCGCCGCGGGTGCAGGCGGCCCGGCGCAGGGCGGTGAGGGGCTCGTCGGGGAAGAGCAGGAAGCAGAGCAGCCCGGTCGCGAGGGCCTCCTCGGCGATCCAGCCGTCGCCGGTGTACTCGCACGGGTCGAGCTCCGGGTCGGCCGTCCGCTGGACGACGTCGAGCCGCTCCAGGACGGCCAGGCACTCGTCCCAGCCGCGCTGGACGAAGTGGAGGGCGGACGGGTCCTGGGAGCGGGTCCAGAGGTCCCCGAGCCAGTGCTCGTGGTGGCGGGAGCGGTTCTCGTACGCGTACGAGCGGAGCTGTCCGACGAGCCCCGCCGGGTCGACGCCCTGCGCGAGCAGGTACACGGCACGGGCGGTGAGGTCGGAGGCGGCGAGCGCCGTGGGGTGGCCGTGGGTCAGGGCCGCCTGGAGCTGCGCGGCGCCCGCCCGCTGCTCCTCGCTCAGCCCGGGGACGAGCCCGATGGGCGCGACCCGCATGTTGGCTCCACAGCCCTTGGAGTGGATCTGGCTGGCGTCCTGCCAGGGCCGGTCGCCGTCGAGGAGTGCGCAGGCGGTCAGGCAGGTGTCGCCGGGGGCCCTGTTGTTCTCCGGGGAGTGGTACCAGTCGACGAACTCGTCGCGGACGGGCCCCGCGAGCGCGTGCGGGGAGAGCACCTCCCGGTCCATGGCCGTGCGGATGCCGCGGGCGAAGGCGAGGGTCATCTGGGTGTCGTCGGTGACGCGGCCGCCGTCGGGAAGGGTCATCTGCCGCCATGGCCCGTACCAGCTGATGATCAGCGGCACGTCGCTGAACTCCGTGTGGCGGCCCAGCGCGTCGCCGAGGGCCAGTCCGATCAGGGAGCCGGTCGCGGCCTGCTTGGTGGCGTGTCGTGCGTGGTTCATGCGGGGCGTCCTTCCGGTCGCAGGAGGGGCGGGTGGAGGGTGGTGGCGTCGCCCGCCCGGTAGAGGGCGGCCGGTTTCCCCCGTCCGCCGGTGAGGCGCGGCGGCCCTGCCACGGCCTGGACGAAGCCGGGCGTGGCGAGGACCTTGCGCCGGAAGTTGGGGCGGTCGAGTTCGACGCCCCAGACCGTCTCGTAGACGTGCCGCAGCTCGCCGAGGGTGAACTCCGGCGGGCAGAAGGCGGTGGCGAGGCAGGTGTACTCCAGCTTGGCGCCGACCCGGTCGTGGGCGTCGGCGAGGATCCGGTCGTGGTCGAAGGCGAGCGGGCCGTGGGTCCCGTAGGGCACCCACCGCGCCTGTGCCGCGTCGCCGCCGCCGCGCGGTTCCGGCGGGTCGGGCACGAGGGCGGTGAAGGCCACGGAGACGATCCGCATCCTCGGGTCGCGGTCCGGTTCGCTGTAGGTGCGGAGCTGTTCGAGGTGGAGGCCGGCGACGGTGTCGCCGGAGAGTCCGGTCTCCTCGGCCAGTTCGCGGCGGGCGGCCTGTTCGGCGGACTCGCGGGGCAGTACGAAGCCGCCCGGCAGGGCCCAGGATCCGGCGTACGGCGACTCGCCGCGCTCGACGAGGAGGACGTGGAGGCGCTCCTCGCGGACGGTGAGGACGGCGAGGTCGACGGTGACGGCGAACGGCTCGAAGGCGCGGGGGTCGTAGCCCTCGGGAGCCCGGTGGGCGGTCATCGGCGCTCCGGTAGCGGGTCGGCGAGCCGGCAGCCCTCGGCGAGGAGGGCGTCGACGGCGGCGACGGCGGCGGCGAGCCGCTCCTCGTGGGGTCCGGTGAGGACCGCCGTGCGCCGGCCCGTGTGGGCGAGCTGGGTGAGGAACCGGGCGGTCATCCAGGGCCGCAGGTGCTCCCCGTCGCGCAGTCCGTCGTCCTCGAAGTCGACGCCCCGGTGGTCGGTGAGCAGCCAGAGGTGCTGGCGGCCGCGGGCGGCGATCTCTCCGGTGTCGGGGCTGGTGGTGCCCATGTACCGCTCGTGCCAGATGGTGGTGGCGAAGGCGTCGGTGTCGCAGAAGAGGACGGGCGAGCCGTCCCTGGCGGCCTCCTCCTCCAGCTCGGCCTGGCGCTGGGCGATGACGGGGAAGTCGGAGGAGCGGAAGGTCACCTCGGACCAGTCGGCGCCGGGGCGTTCGGCGCGGAGTTCGGCGAGCTTGAGCTCGCTGTACTCGCGCCCGTACTCCGGTACGTACCGGGTGCGGGCCCAGACGCCGCCGCGCCGCCGGTAGTGGTCGGCCAGCGCGAGGGCCATGGTGGTGGTGCCGGTGGACTCGGCGCCCAGGACGACGATCCGGCGGGTGAGGGCGGCCCGTACGGGCGGCTCCAGGAAGTCCCAGCAGCCGGCGGGGTCGGCGCGGACGGCGGTGCCGGAGACGGGGAAGCGGGTGCGTTCCCGGTCGACGAGGACGGACTCGGCGCCGAAGCGGCGGCCGAGCTCCTCCCCGTACGGCTCGGAGGTGAAGACGGCGTCGACGCGTTCGGGCACGGCGGCCCGGAAGACGGCCATGTGGGCGGCCCACACGTCGGGGTCGTGGAGGTCCACGGGGGTGTCGTCGACGGCTCCGACGACGAGGACGTCGGGGTGGATCTCGCGCATCCAGGCGACCCGGTCCTCCAGCGGGATGCTCTCGACGGAGGAGGCGCAGACGAGCACGGTGAGGCGCTCGCAGCGGTCGCGTGCGGTGCGGACGAGGTGGTGGTGGCCGGCGTGCGGCGGGTAGAACTTGCCGAGGACGAGGCCGTGGCCGTAGCGCTTCACGCCGCCTCCGCCACGGTTCGGCCGGTGCCGGCGACGTCCCTGGTCCAGCCGCGCAGGCCGATGACGCAGAGCGTCATGAAGCCGACGTACAGCAGGGAGGTCAGATACAGCTCCTTGTACGCGTACAGGGGTACGTAGACGACGTCGGCGGCGATCCAGAGCCACCAGGACTCCAGGCGCTTGCGGCACTGGCCGTAGGTCGCCATGAGGGAGAGCGCGGTCGTGAGCGCGTCCCAGAAGGGGACGGTGGAGTCGGTGACGCGGTCGAGCAGCACGGTGAGCGCGAGGGTCCCCACCACCCCCGCCGCGAGCAGCCACGTCCACTCGGTGCGTGTGGTGCGGCGCACCGGGAGGTCGTCGGAGCCTGGTCCACCCCCGTGGGTCCAGGTCCACCAGCCGTAGACGGCGAGGGTGATGAAGACGATCTGGAGGCCGGCGTCGGCGTAGAGGCCGGCCTGTGCGAAGAGCAGGACGAAGAAGAGGTTGTTGGCGATGCCGACGGGCCAGTTGGCCACGTGCTGTCGGGCGACGAGCCAGACGCACAGCGCACCGCTGCCGAATCCGAGTACCTCGGTCCAGCTGACCGGGGTGTCCAGGACGGTGAGGAGCGGTTGCTGCAGGGGTTCGAGGATGTCCGCGAGGCTCACGCCCGCCTCCTTAAGAGTCATGTTGACTATAAAGGTCGGCGGACCCCGACCACAAGCCCGGTTCCGCGGCAGGACACGGAGAAGCCCGTGACCGCCGGACGGTCACGGGCTTCCTCGTGGGACGGGGCCGTGGGGCCCTACATGCCGACTTCCTTCATCAGCATGCCGACCTCGGTGTTGGTGAGGCGGCGCAGCCAGCCCGACTTCTGGTCGCCCAGCGCGATCGGACCGAAGGCGGTGCGGACCAGCTTCTCGACCGGGAAGCCGGCCTCGGCCAGCATGCGGCGCACGATGTGCTTGCGGCCCTCGTGCAGGGTGACCTCGACGAGGTAGTTCTTGCCGGTCTGCTCGACCACGCGGAAGTGGTCGGCGCGGGCGTAGCCGTCCTCCAGCTGGATGCCGTCCTTGAGCCGCTTGCCGACCTCGCGGGGCAGCGGGCCGGTGATGGCGGCCAGGTAGGTCTTCTTCACGCCGTACTTCGGGTGCGTGAGGCGGTGGGCCAGCTCACCGTGGTTGGTGAGCAGGATGATGCCCTCGGTCTCCGTGTCGAGCCGGCCGACGTGGAACAGCCGGGTCTCGCGGTTGGTGACGTAGTCGCCGAGGCACTGGCGGCCGTCCGGGTCCTCCATGGTGGAGACGACGCCGGCCGGCTTGTTCAGCGCGAAGAACAGGTACGACTGGGTGGCGACGGTCAGGCCGTCCACCTTGATCTCGTCGTTCTCCGGGTCGACCCGCTTGCCCTGTTCCAGGACGATCTCGCCGTTGACCTCGACGCGGGCCTGCTCGATGAGCTCCTCGCAGGCGCGTCGCGAGCCCATGCCGGCGCGGGCGAGGACCTTCTGCAGGCGCTCGCCCTCCTGCTCGGCGCCGGGGAAGGTCTTCGGGGTCTTGATCTCCGGCCGGTTCTCGTACCGCTCCCGGTTGCGCTGCTCGATCTTGGCGTCGAGCTCCCGCGAGCGGGCCGGGGCCTGCCGCTGCCCGTGCGGGCCGCGGCGGGGCGGAGTGCCGCCCTGGGGGGCCTTGGGGCCGCCCTTGGCGCCACCGCGGGCCGCGGCGCCGCGGCCCTTCTTCGGGGCCTCGGAGGGGCCGCTCACGTCGTAGGAGCGCTCCTCGGGGCGCGGCCGACGCGTGTTGCTCGGGCGCTGATCGCCGCGGCCGCCACCGCCGCCGCCCTGGTACCCGCCGCCGGAGCCGCCCTGGTACCCGCCGCCACCGCCGCCGCCCTGGTACCCGCCGCCGGAGCCGCCCTGGTACCCGCCGCCACCGCCGCCGCCCCGGTGGCCACCGCCACCCGAGCCGCTGCCGCCGGAGCCACCCCGGTAGCCGCCACCGCCGGAGCCGCTGCCGCTGCCACCGGAGCCCCGGTAACCGCCGCCGCCTCCGGAGCCGCTGCCACCACGGCCGCCGGAGCCGCTGCCACCACGGCCGCCGCCGCTGCTGCCGCCGCGGCCGCCGCTGTTGCCACCACGGCTCCCGCCGTTGTTTCCGCTGCTGTTCCTGCCGCTGCTGCTTCGCATCAAACTTCCGTCTTGTCGTCGTCCTCACGATCCGGTGCATCCGGATCGAACGACGGGACCCCTTCCAACGAGTCCGGCTCGACCGCCTCCGCCTCGGGGAGGAAGGGCGCCAGCTCGGGGAGCTCGTCCAGGCCGCGCAGGCCCATCCGCTCCAGGAAGTAGTTCGTCGTCCTGTACAGGATCGCACCTGTTTCGGGTTCCGCGCCCGCCTCCTCCACCAGACCGCGCTGGAGGAGGGTCCGCATCACCCCGTCGCAGTTCACTCCGCGGACCGCGGAGACCCGGGAACGGCTGACCGGCTGGCGGTACGCGACGACCGCGAGGGTCTCCAGGGCCGCCTGGGTGAGCCGGGCCTGCTGCCCGTCGAGCACGAAGGCCTCGACGGCGGCGGCGTGGGAGGCCCGGGAGTAGTACCGCCAGCCGCCGGCCACCCGCCGCAGCTCGAAGCCGCGGCCCTGGACGGTGTACTCGTCGGCCAGCTCGTGCAGCGCGTCGGCCACCTCGCGCGGGGTGCGCTCCAGGACCTTGGCGAGATGGGCCTCGGTGGCGGGCTCGTCGACGACCATGAGGACGGCTTCGAGGGCGGGCTTGAGGTCGCTCACGCGGTGGCCTCCTGGTCGAATTCGTCGGTCACGGCCCCGGACGGGTCCGTCTCGCCGCCGGTCCAGGAGACCGTGAGGTCCCCGAGGGCGGTCTCCTGGTCGAGGGCGACGGCCTTCTCCCGGTAGAGCTCCAGGAGGGCGAGGAAGCGGGCCACGACGGTGAGGGTGTCGCCGGCGTCCTCGATCAGCTCGCGGAAGACCGCCGTCCCGCGCTCGCGGAGCAGGGCGACGACCACGGCGGCCTGCTCGCGGACGCTGACCAGCGGCGCGTGGATGTGGTCGACGTACACCTGGGGCTCGGGCTTGGGCCGCATGGCCTTCACGGCCAGCTTGGCGAAGCCCTCGGCGCCGATGGAGATGACGACCTCGGGCAGCAGCTCGGCGTGGTGCGGTTCGAGCCCGACGGTACGGGGATGGCGGCGGCCCTCGGCCTCCCAGCGCTCCTCGAGGATCGCCGCGATGCGCTTGTACGCGCGGTACTGGAGGAGCCGGGCGAACAGCAGGTCGCGGGCCTCCAGGAGCGCGAGGTCCGCCTCGTCCTCCACCTCGGCGGCGGGCAGCAGCCGGGCGGCCTTGAGGTCGAGCAGCGTGGCGGCGACGACGAGGAACTCGGTGGTCTGGTCGAGGTCCCCGTCGGGCCCCAGCGCCCGCAGATGCGCCATGAACTCGTCGGTCACCTGCGAGAGCGCCACTTCGGTCACGTCGAGCTTGTGCTTGGTGATCAGCTGGAGGAGCAGGTCGAACGGCCCCTCGAAGTTCGCCAGCCGCACCGTGAACCGCCCGTCCCCGGCCTCGGCGGCCTCGGCGGACTTGCCGGACTCGGCAAACCCGACGGGCTCCCTGGCCTCGGCGGACCCGACGGACCCGACGGATTCGACGGACCCGACGGACTCAGCTTCGAAGGATTCGACGGCATCGACGGCATCGACGGGAACGGCACGGGCGGGTTCCAGGACCTCCGGCGCCCCGGCCGGTGAGGACCCCACGACTCCGGACCGAGGCTCCGCCACGGGGACGGCCCGCGGGTGCTCCGGCTCCCGCTCCGCCACGGGTTCCACGGGTGCGGGCTCCGGCTCGCCCGGGCCGCGGCCCAGGGGGCGGCGGCGCGGCGGGCGGGACGTTTCGTCAGAGGCGTGGTGCATGGGATCCAGGGAGAACGGGAGCGCGGCAGCCCGCAGGCTACCGTCAGCGGCCGCGCAGGCGGCGGACGAGGATGCTCGCGTCGCCGCGGGATTCCAGGTCCGCCAGGACGACCGCGACGGCCTCCCGGACGATCCGGCCCCGGTCGACGGCGAGACCGTGCTCGCCGCGGAGCACCAGCCGGGCGTGCTCCAGGTCCATCAGCTCCTCGGCGGAGACGTAGACCGTGATCTTCTCGTCGTGGCGCTCGCGGCCGCTGGGCCGCCGGTTCGGGGTACGGCCGCCGCGCCGCCGGACGGCCGCCGGGGCGGGTACCGCGGCGGAGGGCGCGGCCTTCGGAGCGGCGCTCTCGGGCTCCGCGGTCCGGACGCGCGGTTCGGCCGCCTCGGAGTCCGCCGCCGTGTGCTCCGCGGGGCCCTCGGCCGCCGCCGTGTCGCTCTCGCCCGCCGGGGCCGGGACGGCCCGGCGGGGTGAGGACGACTGGAGCGCCGTCCCCCCGGTCGTACGGAAGAGTTCGTCGGCGCCGGGCAGACTCACTCGGCGTGACACCGGGCGAGCACCTCCCTGGCGAGCTGGCGGTAGGCGGCGGCGCCCACGGAGTTGGAGGCGTACGTGGTGATGGGCTCGCCGGCGACCGTGGTCTCCGGGAAGCGCACGGTCCGCCCGATGACCGTGTGGTACACGTGGTCGTCGAAGGCCTCGACGACGCGCGCGAGGACCTCACGGCTGTGCACGGTGCGGGAGTCGTACATCGTGGCGAGGATGCCGTCGAGCTCCAGCTCGGGGTTGAGCCGCTCCTGGACCTTCTCGATGGTCTCGGTGAGCAGCGCGACTCCGCGGAGCGCGAAGAACTCGCATTCCAGCGGCACGATCACCTTGTGAGCCGCCGTCAGGGCGTTGACGGTCAGCAGGCCGAGCGAGGGCTGACAGTCGATCACGATGTAGTCGTAGTCGTTCATCAGCGGCTTCAGGGCGCGCTGCAGCGTGGACTCGCGCGCGACCTCGCTGACCAGCTGGACTTCGGCGGCCGAGAGGTCGATGTTGCTCGGCAGCAGGTCCATGTTGGGCACGGCGGTCTTGAGGAGGACCTCGTCCGCCGACATGCCCCGCTCCATGAGCAGGTTGTAGACGGTGAGGTCGAGCTCCATCGGGTTCACGCCGAGGCCGACCGACAGGGCTCCCTGCGGGTCGAAGTCGACGAGCAGTACCCGTCGTCCGTACTCCGCGAGCGCGGCACCCAGGTTGATGGTCGACGTGGTCTTGCCGACGCCGCCCTTCTGGTTGCACATCGCGATGATCTTCGCGGGTCCGTGGTCGGTCAGGGGACCCGGGATCGGGAAGTACGGCAGGGGCCGTCCGGTGGGGCCGATCCGCTCGCGGCGCTGGCGGGCAGCGTCGGGTGCGAGGGTGGCCGCGTACTCCGGGTCGGGCTCGTACTCGGCGTCGGGGTCGTAGAAGTGCCCCTCGGGCACCTCGTCGTAGGCGGCGAAGTGGGTGGACTCTCGGCCCATCTCGTTGCCGGCCGTGGCGTTCACGTGTAGGCCGTCCATCGTCTTCATCGTGTGGGCTGTCGTCATGGGCTGGTGCGTCGCGAAGGTCCGCACCGCGACGGAGCCGATCGGAGCACCTGGCGCACCGCTCCCGGGAGTAATTGTCGACTCATTCACAAGTCGTCTTACCTCCTTGGATGTCACCAGGAACATTTATCGATAGGTCAGCGTGGCACCATGCCGACGGTTGGCGACTCTATGGCGTGTCACCACTCCGCAGCAACACAATCCGCCGGACCCGGCCCGATGTGTCGGCAACCGAACACCTCTCTGTCAAGGGTGCGCAGCCACGCATCCACACGTTTCAGGGGTGTGCGAAACGGTTAAAGGGTTACGTTCGAGGCGAGTTGCCCGAACGTTTCGGCGTGGCCGGAGACACAGCCGGCCGGACCTTGTCGAACAAGGTCCGGCCGGGGGTGCGGCATTGACGGCACGCGTTGACGGCGGTGCCGCGCGGGTCAGCCCAGGAGGGTGTTCAGCTCGACGTGGTCGAGGCCGTGCGCCTCCGCGACCTCCTTGTAAACCACCTTGCCGTCATGGGTGTTGAGGCCCAGGGCGAGCGCGGCGTCGCGGCGCAGCGCCTCGACCCAGCCGTTGTTCGCCAGCGACACGATGTAGGGCAGCGTGGCGTTGGTGAGGGCGTAGGTGGAGGTGTTCGGGACCGCGCCGGGCATGTTGGCGACGCAGTAGAAGACCGAGTTGTGGACCTGGAAGGTCGGCTCGGCGTGGGTGGTCGCGTGCGAGTCCTCGAAGCAGCCGCCCTGGTCGATCGCAATGTCGACAAGGACACTTCCGGGCTTCATCTTGGCGACGAGCTCGTTGGTGACCAGCTTCGGGGCCTTGGCGCCCGGGATGAGGACCGCGCCGATGACGAGGTCGGCCTCGACGACGGCCTTCTCCAGCTCGAAGGCGTTGGAGACGATCGTCTTCACCTTGGTGCCGAAGATCTTGTCGGCCTCGCGGAGCTTGTTGATGTCACGGTCGAGCAGGGTCACGTGGAAGCCCATGCCGACGGCGATCTGGGTGGCGTTCCAGCCGGAGACGCCGCCGCCGATGACGACGCACTCGCCGGCGTGGGTGCCGGGGACGCCGCCGGGGAGGACACCGCGGCCGCCGACGGAGCGCATCAGGTGGTACGCGCCGACCTGGGGGGCCAGGCGGCCCGCGACCTCGGACATCGGGGCGAGCAGCGGCAGCGCGCGGTTGGCGGTCTCGACGGTCTCGTACGCGATGGCGGTGGTGCCGGACTCGAGCAGCGCGTCCGTGCACTCGCGGGAGGCGGCCAGGTGCAGGTAGGTGAAGAGGGTCTGGTCCTTGCGGAGACGGTGGTACTCCTCCGCGATCGGCTCCTTGACCTTGAGCAGCAGGTCGGCGGTGGCCCAGACCTCGTCGGCGGTGGCGAGGATCTCGGCGCCGGCGGCGACGTACTCCTCGTCGGTGATCGACGAGCCGACACCGGCGTTCTGCTCGATGAAGACCTGGTGGCCGTTACGGACGAGCTCGTGGACACCGGCAGGGGTGATGGCCACGCGGAACTCGTTGTTCTTGACCTCGCGGGGGATGCCGACCTTCATCGTCGATCACGGTCCTTGAATCAGGGGGATACATGGGGCACTGCGATACATACCCGGATGCACTGCGGCGCACCGGGGCAGACCACGTTCGAACGCGGCGCACCCAGTCTAATGAAGGAGTTCCCGGTGTCTAGCCTTTCAAAGTACTAATCTTTCTCGGAGCCACTGCGGATTTCGTAGGCCACGGCTTCCGATTCCAGCAATCTGTCCGCCGCCGCCCGGTGCAGCCCGGCGGCGGCCGGGTCGCCGAGCCGGTCGAGGGTGTCGGCCAGCCGCAGCTGGAGCGCCGCCTGGAGCCGGGTGTCCTGGGCCCGGCGGGCCCACTCCACCGCTTCCTCGCAGGTCCGCAGCGACTCCTCGGGCCGTCCGGCGTACTCCTGGACCCGGGCCGCCTCGCTCAACGCCCTTGCGTGGCCCGGGAGATCCGCGAGCCTCCGGTAGCCGGCCGCGGCCGCCCGCCAGTTCCGCAGGGCCTCGCCGTACCGCCCCGCATAGGTCTGCACGGCGCCGAGGCGGGCGTACAGCCGGGCCTGGTCGCCGCGCTCGTCCCGGGCGAGGCGCTGCGCGAGCGCCCGCCCGTACCAGTCGCCCGCCCGCTGCCAGTCCCCCAGCTCCTGATACGCCCCACCTACGGATTCCATTGCGCGGCCGGTCGCGTACGGGTCATTTGCTTCGCGTCCGGCATCCAAAGCCAACCGATATCGCAGCAGAGCGTCCTTCGTCCTCCCGGTCCTGGCATCCAGATCGGCCAGGTTCAGCAGGGCGGCGGCCCGCTCCCGGTGCAGTCCGCGCCGCTCGGCCACGTCGAGGACCAGCCGGTGCAGGCCGTACAGCTCGGGCGCCGCCGCCTCCGCCCCCCGGTGCGCGGCCAGCGCCCTGACCAGGGAGGCGACCAGCCGGCGGGCCAGCGTGTCGAGCTCGCCGTCGGCGACGGCGAGCCGGGCGGAGGCGAGGAGGACGGGCTGCCGGGAGTCCAGCCAGGCTGCCCCGGCGGCCGCGTTCGGGAAGCGCAGGGCGCGCGGGAGCCCGGCCAGCTTCCGGCGGGCGGACGAGCCCTCGGGTTCGGTGACCGCACGGCACGACTGGAGGAGCCGTACGGTCCGCTCCAGCATCCGGGCCCGGGCGAGCTGCACCTCGGCGGGCCGGTCGCGCTCCTCCAGCTCGGCGCGGAGCAGGGGCACGAGGTGCCCGGGCACCTCGTACTGACCGTCCTCACCGACGGAGACGAGCCCCAGGGCGGCGAAGTCGGCGAGCGTCGTGGCCGCCGCCGAGACCGAGCAGCCGGCCAGCGCGGAAGCCGTGTGCGCGTCGGCCCGCCCGAGCGGCGCCAGCGACAGGAACCGCAGTATCCGCGCGGCGGGCCGGTCCAGCCCCTCGTGGGCGAGGTGGAAGGCGCGGGAGATCGGATCACCGCTCAGCGCGCGAAGCCTCTTGGCCAGATCGGCGACGGACGCCTTCGGCCGGGCCGACAGCCAGCTGCCGGCCAGCACCACCGCCCCGGGCAGCCCGCCGCACTCCTCCACCAGCGTCTCCGCCGCCTGCGGGTCGACGGTGATCCGCACCGAGCCGGTGAAGGCGGTGAGCAGTTCGATGGCCGACTTCGGGTCCAGGCCGCCCAGCGTGCAGGGCCGTACGTCCGGGATGCCGGTGAGCGGTCCGCGGGCGACCCCCACCACCAGCGCGTCCGGGTTGTCCGGGATCAGCGGATCGGCCTGCTCCGCGTCCACGGCGTCGTCGAGCACCAGCACGGCGCGGCGCGTGCCGAGTGCCCCGCGCACCAGTTCCGTCAGCTCGTCCTCGCCCGCGCCCGGAGGTTCGGCGACCCCGAGCGCCGCGAGCAGCCCCTGGGCCGCCCGCCCCGTCGGCACGGGCTCCCCTCCCGGCTCCGTCAGCCGGGCCCGGAACACCCCGTCGGGGTACCGGTCCCCCAGCCCCGCCGCCAGTTCCTCCGCCAGTGCGGTACGGCCGGAGCCGGGCTTGCCCGCGATCAGCAGCACCCGGGCCCGGGGGGCCTTCCGCCCCGTCAGCGTGTCCAGACCGGTCCGTTCGATGTCGGCGCGCAGAGCCTTCAACTCCCGCTGCCGGCCGAAGAACTGCCGGCTGCCCGGCGCCGCCACCGCCTGATCCGTCACGGGCCACGCTCCCGTCCACCTGCACACGAGCCGATCCCGCGGGGGGCTCCGCACGGGCGATCCCGAGCGTAGTTCCTCCCCCTCCCCCACCCCCTCCCACCACTCCCCACCGGTCCCCCGATCAGATCAACCGATCGTCACACCACTCACCCCGCTACGGCCCCCCGCTCCCCTGCCACGGCCCCCACCCGTTGTGAGCCCTCGTTCCGCCGGGACGGCGCCCACCCCCGCGCTCCGCCCGCCCTCCGTTGTGGACCCTCGTTCCGCCGGGACGTGCCCACCCCCGCGCCTCCGCCCACCGCGTTGTGGGCAATCGCCCTGCTGAGGCGGTGCCCACCGGCAACCGCCGGTGCCCCCGTCGTGGGCGATCGTCCCGCTGGGGCGGTGCCCAGCTTCGCGCCTCCGCCCCGCGCGTTGTGGACCCTCGTTCCGTCGGGGCGGTGCCCGCCCCCGCGCCCACCGCGTTGTGGGCAACCGTTCCGCCGGGGCGATGCCCACCCCCGTGCCTTCGCCCACCCCGTTGTGGGCCCTCGTTTCGCTGGGCGGTGCTCATCCCCCGCGCCCCGCGCGTTGTGGGCGATCGTTCCGCCGGGGCGGGCCCCGCCCACCCCCGTTGTGGGCAATCGTTCCGCTGGGGCGGAACGGGTGGGCACAACGGACGGCGCCCCCTGCCGGGCCCAGGCTTCCGGGCCCGAACCCGCACCCGGTGCGCACCGGACTGTGAGTGCGGGCCAGGGCACAAGGGGCGGAGGCGCCGCCAAGGGCGCCGTCCCGTGTGCCCACCCGTCCCGCCCAGCGGGACGATTGCCCACACTGCGGGCGGGCGAGGGCGCACACGGCGACGGGCGCAGGCTCACACGGCAGCGGGCGCGGGCCCCCACGGCAGCGAGCGCGGCGGCCGACAGCCCCAGCGGGCGGGGCCCCACACGAGGCGCGGCGGCCGACAGCCCAGCGGGCGGGTCCGCACACGAGGTGCGGCGGGTGACAGCCCGGGTGGGCGCGGGCCCAACCTGCGGCGGGTGCCAGCCCACACGCACCGCCGCACCCATGGCCGCAAGGCCGAGGAGCCCAGGCGCGCGCGGCCTGCGAAAGGCAAGGGGCCGGGCCCATAAGGCGAGGGGCGAGGGCCCGGGCCGGGACGGCGTAAAGGCCGAAGGGCCCGGCCCCAAACGGCGTAAAGGCCAAGGCCCCCGGGCCCGGACGGCGTAAAGGCCGAAGGACCCGGGCCCGGAGGGCGTAAAGGTCAAGGGCCCCGGGCCCGGAAGGCGTAAAGAACGCGGAGCCCGGCGCGGGCCCGCTGGAAGCGAGGGGCCCGCGGGGCGCGGGGGGCGAGGGGCCCCGGGAGGGGTCAGGCCTCGAAGGGGCGGGCGGGCCAGGGGGCGGTGGGAGGCCGCAGGGAGTCCATCCCGTCCCCCGCCCGCACCGCCGCGAGGGAGAGGACCCCCACCACGAGGCACGTGTTGTGGAGGTCCCCCGCGAGCACCCCCCGCACGAGCTCGGCGAGCGGCACCCGCGCCAGCTCCATGTCGGCCTCCTCGTCGGAGACCTCGTAGCGCTCGCCCTCCACGTCGGCGAGATCGCGGGCGAGGAAGATCCGGAGGGCCTCGTCGGTGCCGCCCGGGGAGGTGTAGACGTCGGTGAGAACCCGCCAGTCCGCCGCCTTGACGTGGGCCTCCTCGTACAGCTCGCGCTGGGCGGCGTGGAGGGGGTTCTCGCCGGGGACGTCGAGCAGTCCGGCGGGGATCTCCCAGAGCTTCTGCCGGACGGGGTGCCGGTACTGCTTGATCAGCAGGACCCTGTCCTGCTCGTCGAGGGCGAGGACGGCCACCGAGCCGGGGTGGACCTGGTAGTCGCGGCGGGCGACCGTGCCGTCCCGCATGACGACGTCGTCGGTGCGGACACTCGTCTTCTTTCCCTGGAAGGGGGTCGCCGTCGCCGCGACCGGCCATTCCTCCGGGGTGTCCTGCAAGTCCATCTGGGTCCTCCCACGTGCGAACCGCATACGAAAGCCGGGGCACGGGCCCGTGAGGACCCGTACCCCGGCAACGTTAACGCCGACCGACGACAGCGCCGGTCACTTCGCCGGCTTGCCGGTCTTCCGCTCGACGGCCGCCTTGACGAGGCCCGCGAAGAGCGGGTGCGGGCGGGTCGGGCGCGAGCGCAGCTCCGGGTGCGCCTGGGTGGCGACCAGGTAGGGGTGGACGTCGCGCGGGTACTCGACGTACTCGACGAGCTTGTTGTCCGGGGAGGTGCCGGAGAAGACCAGACCGGCCTTCTTCTCCAGCTCCGCGCGGTAGGAGTTGTTGACCTCGTAGCGGTGGCGGTGACGCTCGTCGATGTACGGCTGGTCGCCGTAGACCTCGCGGACGATCGAGCCCTCGGCGAGCTTCGCCGGGTAGAGGCCCAGGCGCATCGTTCCGCCCAGGTCGCCGGCGCCCTCGACGTACGCCAGCTGCTCCTCCATCGTGGAGACGACGGGGTGCGCGGTGGCGGGGTCGAACTCGGTGGAGTTGGCGTCCGGGATGTCCGCCAGGTTCCGCGCGGCCTCGATGACGATGCACTGCAGGCCCAGGCAGATGCCGAGCAGCGGCACCTTGTTCTCGCGGGCGTACTGGATGGCGCCGATCTTGCCGTTCACACCGCGGTCGCCGAAGCCGCCGGGGATCAGGACCGCGTCGACGTCGCCGAGCTGCTTCTGCGCGCCCGCCGGGGTCTTGCAGTCGTCGGAGGTGACCCACTTGACCTTGACGCGGGCCTTGTTGGCGAAGCCGCCGGCACGCATGGCCTCGGTGATCGAGAGGTACGCGTCGGGCAGGTCGATGTACTTGCCGACGAGCGCGACCGTGACCTCGTGCTCCGGGTTGTGGACGCGGTCGAGCAGGTCGTCCCAGGTGGACCAGTCCACGTCGCGGAACGGCAGGTCGAGCTTGCGGACGACGTAGGCGTCCAGGCCCTCGGTGTGCAGCACCTTCGGGATGTCGTAGATCGACTTGGCGTCGATGGCGGCGACCACCGCGGCCTCGTCGACGTCGCACATCAGCGAGATCTTGCGCTTGATGGCGGTCGGGACCTCGCGGTCGGCGCGGAGCACGATGGCGTCCGGCTGGATGCCGATGTTGCGCAGGGCGGCGACGGAGTGCTGGGTCGGCTTGGTCTTCAGCTCGCCGGAGGGACCGATGTAGGGCAGCAGCGAGATGTGCACGACGAAGACGTTGTCGCGGCCGACCTCGTGGCGGACCTGGCGGACGGTCTCCAGGAACGGCAGGGACTCGATGTCGCCGACCGTGCCGCCGACCTCGGTGATGACGACGTCCACGTCGTCGGTCGCCATGCGGCGGATCCGGGACTTGATCTCGTTGGTGATGTGCGGGATGACCTGCACGGTGTCGCCGAGGTACTCGCCGCGCCGCTCCTTGGCGATGACCTGCGAGTAGACCTGGCCGGTGGTGACGTTGGCCGAGCCGTCCAGGTCGACGTCGAGGAAGCGCTCGTAGTGGCCGATGTCCAGGTCGGTCTCGGCGCCGTCGTTGGTGACGAACACCTCGCCGTGCTGGAAGGGGTTCATCGTGCCCGGGTCGACGTTCAGGTACGGGTCGAGCTTCTGCATCGTGACCCGAAGGCCGCGGGCCTTGAGGAGCGCACCCAGGCTGGAGGCGGTCAGGCCCTTGCCGAGGGAGGAGGCGACACCCCCGGTGACGAAGATGTGCTTGGTCGTCGTGGTGTTGGGCGGCATCGCCAAGAGGGGGCTCCCGTGGTCGCGTTCTGGAGGTGCGTACCGGCGTGCCCTCCGGAAGAATCGGGGGGTGCCGTCGCTGCGGTTGCGGGGTCCTCGGCTGTCGCCGTTTCCCACCGGTCCACGGGGTACCAGGGTATCAGCGACATCGGGAGACCGCTTCCGGCCACACGCGGCAGTCGGGTGTTCACGCACGGCGACGCGGGCGGCCGGGCGGACGGCGGTACGAGCCTGGGGCGACCCGCCCACCAGGGGAAAGGGGGCGTCGGGCCAAGCCGCCCAGGAGGAGACGGGGGCCGTTAACCTGATCGGAGCAACGCCTTTGACCGGCGTGATCACCGGGTCACTAGGGTGCGACGTATCCTGCTCGGACATGGACCGCCGAGCCGGCCGGCCAACGGCACCACCCCGCCCGTCATCCGGACCAAGAGCTCGTCGACGACCCTTGACCGCTGACCCACAGACCCGGCTGGAACCCAGCCGGCGCATCTGAGCAAGCGCCCCGCGGGGCGGACATGGCCGTTCGACTGGAGTGAAGCACGTGGCCGGGCGCATCGAGGATTACGCACTCATCGGAGACATGCAGACCGCCGCCCTGGTCTGCCGGGACGGCAGCGTCGACTGGCTGTGCCTCCCACGCTTCGACTCGCACGCGGTCTTCGCCGGACTGCTCGGCACCGAGGACCACGGATTCTGGCGGGTGGCCCCCGCGGGTCCGGCGGACGCCGAGCCGGCCCCCGCCGACCGGCGCCGCTACCAGGGCGACTCGCTGATCCTGGAGTCCGAGTGGGACACCCCGCGCGGCACGGTCCGGGTGACCGACTTCATGCCGCCGCGTGACGGCGCGCCGCAGCTGATCCGGATCGTCGAGGGCGTCTCCGGCCGGGTGCGGATGCGCTCGGCGCTGCGCATGCGGTTCAGCTACGGCCGGATCGTGCCCTGGGTCCACAAGGTCGGGGAGCGCACGGTCGCGGTCGCGGGGCCCGACTCGGTGTGGCTGGACACCGACGCCGAGTCCCACGGCGAGAACCTGACGACGTACTCGGACTTCACGGTCACCCCCGGCGAGCGGATCACGCTCACGCTGTCGTGGCAGCCCTCCCACAAGGAGCCGCCGGCCCTGCCGGACCCCGAGGGCTCCCTGGAGGCGACCGCCGAGTTCTGGCGCGAGTGGGTCGAGCACTGCACGTACCACGGCCCCTACCGGGAGGCGGTGGTCCGTTCGCTGATCACCCTGAAGGCGCTGACGTACGCGCCGACCGGCGGGATCGTGGCCGCGCCGACCACGTCCCTGCCCGAGGAGATCGGCGGCGTACGGAACTGGGACTACCGCTACACCTGGCTGCGTGACGCGGCGATCACCCTGTCGTCGATGCTGCGCACCGGCTACCGCGAGGAGGCCCGCGCCTGGCGGGACTGGCTGCTCCGGGCGGTCGCGGGCGACCCGGAGAACCTCCAGATCATGTACGGCATCGCCGGCGAGCGGGAGCTCGGCGAGGCGGAGCTGGACTGGCTGCCGGGATACGAGAACTCGGGCCCGGTCCGGGTCGGCAACGGCGCGGCCAACCAGCTCCAGCTGGACGTCTACGGCGAGGTCACCGAGGCCCTCCACCTGGCGCACATGACGGGCCTGTCCCGCAACGACTACGCCTCCCTGCTCCAGATCAAGCTGATCAACTACCTGGAGAAGCACTGGGACCAGCCCGACGAGGGCATCTGGGAGGTCCGCGGCCCGCGCCGCCACTTCGTCCACTCCAAGGTGATGGCCTGGGTGGCGGTGGACCGCACGATCAAGCTCATCGAGTCCGGGGACGCCGACGGCCCGCTGGAGCGCTGGCAGGAGCTGCGCGACGAGATCCACCGGGACGTCTGCGAGAAGGGCTACGACAAGGAGCGGAACACGTTCACGCAGTCGTACGGCTCCAAGGAGCTGGACGCCTCGCTGCTGCTGATCCCGCAGATGGGCTTCCTGCCGCCGGACGACAAGCGGGTGATCGGCACGATCGAGGCGATCCAGCGTGAGCTGTCCACGGAGGACGGCTTCGTCCTGCGCTACCCCACGGCCGGCGAGGAGGCCGGCGTCGACGGCCTGGAGGGCGACGAGGGCGCGTTCCTCGCGTGCTCGTTCTGGCTGGCCGACGACCTGGCGATGATCGGCCGGGTCGACGAGGCGCGCACGCTCTTCGAGAAGCTCCTCGGGCTCCGCAACGACCTCGGGCTGCTCGCCGAGGAGTGGGACCCGCGGCTCCAGCGCCAGGTGGGCAACTTCCCGCAGGCGTTCAGCCACGTCCCGCTGATCGACACGGCGCTGCGGCTGACGGCGAGCGGGGCGTACGGCGGCTGAGTCCCGCGCGGGGGACGGCACCCGGACCTACGATGGGAAGGTCCCGTCCCCCCGCAGGAAAAGGGGGCTCCCATGGCTCCCCACGTCTCCGAAAGCGCCCTGGCCGGACTGGTCGAGGACCTGGCCGGCGAGGTGATCGTCCCCGGCCATCCGGGCTACGACGAGGCGCGTGCCCTGCACAACGGCATGATCGACCGGCGTCCTTCGGTGATCGCCCAGTGTGCCACCCAGGCCGACGTGTCCAACGCGATCCTGTTCGGCCGCGAGGCCGAGCTGCCGATCGCGGTGCGCGGCGGCGGGCACAGCGTCGCCGGGACCTCCATGATCGACGGCGCGCTGATCGTCGACCTCCGCCGGATGCACGGCGTCGTCGTGGACCCGGAGGCCATGACGGTCCGGATCGACGGCGGGGCGACGATGGCCCACCTGGACCACGCGTGCCAGCCCTTCCACGTGGCGACCACCGGCGGCCGGGTGTCCACCACCGGCGTCGGCGGCTTCGTGCTGGGCGGCGGTTCGGGCTGGCTGGAGCGGAAGTTCGGCCTCGCCAGCGACAACCTGCTGGCCGCGGACCTGGTCACCGCCGAGGGCAAGCACGTCCGCACGGACGCGGAGGAGAACCCGGACCTGTTCTGGGCGCTGCACGGCGGCGGCGGCAACTTCGGGGTGGCGACCTCGCTGACGATGCGCCTGCACCCGCTGCCCCGGATGAGCGTCGCCATGCTGCTGTTCCTGCCCGAGGTCGCGCCCGAGGTGGTGCGCACCTACCGCGACCTCGGCAGCGGGGCGCCCGACGACATCGGCGGCGGCGCCATCTACATGCCCGCGCCGGCGGAGCCGTTCGTCCCGGAGGAGCTGGTCGGCAAGCTGGTCTGCGGGGCGCTGTTCACGTACGCCGGGCCGGTCGGCGAGCTCCGCGAGTTCGCGGCGCCGCTGTTCGCGCTGAAGCCGGCGGTCGAGGTCGTCGCGGACATCCCGTACGTGGACCTGCAGACGATGCTCGACGACCCGCCGGGCCTGCGGAACTACTGGTCGGCCGAGTACCTGCGGGACTTCCCCGACGAGGCCGTGGACGTCTTCTGCGACCGCGGCGCGCGCATCCCGGCCGGGACGGCCACCCAGCACGTGCTGTTCCTGATGGGCGGGGCGGTGGCGGCGGGGCCCTCCGGGTATCCGCAGCCGTGGCGCACCGCTCCTTGGGCGGTGCACCCGTTCGCGACCTGGGAGGACCCCGCGTACGACGAGCAGGCGAGGCAGTGGGTGCACGACGTGCGGGCCGACGCGCGGCCGTGGGCCCTCGACGCCACGTATCTGAACTTCGTCGGCGCCGAGGGCGAGCAGCGGATCGTCTCCTCCTTCGGGGAGGAGAACCACCGCCGGCTCGCCGCCGTGAAGGCGGTGTACGACCCCGACAACGTGTTCCGCTTCAACCAGAACATCGTGCCGGCCGGCTGATCACCTCAGGACGGCGATCACCTCCCTGGCGGCCCGTTCGCCCTCGGTGGCGCCGCCTTCCATGAAGCCCTGGAAGTCGTACGAACAGTGCTCGCCGCCGATGTGGACGTTGCCCTGCGCGGTCCCCTCGTAGGTGGCGTACCGGTGGAGGTAGCCGACGGGCCAGCAGGAGTACGCGCCGAGCGTGTACGGGTTCTTGTGCCAGGCGGAGAGCTGGGCGCGGCCGGTGTACGCCCGTGAGGCGCCGGGGAAGAAGGCGTCGATGCCGGCCAGGTAGCGGGTGACCAGGTTCCGTACGTACGGGTCGGACTCGGTGGAGAAGGGGCCCGCCGGGTTCAGGTTCCGGGCCAGGCTTCCGCCGCCGTACTGGAGGAGGATGCCGCCCGTTCCGCCCTGGATCTTGGTGGTGTCCCAGGTCTGCTGGACCTCGGTGTCGGTGAAGCAGTCACCCGCGGAGACCCCGGGCCAGGGGCCGGTGCCGCGCCAGGGACGGGTGCCGAACTGCATGTTGAGCTTGGTGCAGTAGCCCATCCGGGCGTCCCGCAGCAGGTTCCGCATGCGCGGGTCGAACCCGGCCTGGGAGAGGTCCAGTTGCTGGAGGATCGGCAGCGGGACGCACAGGATGGTGTGGTCCGCGGTGACGGTCCGGGTGGCGCCGGCCTCGGTGAAGGTCAGCGTCTGGGTGCCGTCGGCGTTGGCGCGTACGGCGGTCAGGGACCAGCCCATGCGCAGGGTGCCGGGCGCGAGGGCTCCCGCGACGGCGTTCGGCAGCCGGTCGTTGCCGCCGACGATGTGGTACCGCTCGTTGGACAGGCCCCAGATGTTGAAGTTGCCCGGATTGGTCTGATAGCCCATCAGCAGGACGAGGGCGAGCGAGGACTGCTCGGTGGTGTCGGCGCCGTACTCGACGTTGTAGGCGACGTCGATGAACCGGCCGAGCCGCGAGGAGTGCCCGCCGGGGACCCGGCTCTCGATCCACTCGTACACCGACATGTTGTCGAGCGCGGTGCCGGTGGGGGTGGTCTGGTTCCAGGTGACCTCGCCCGACTCGGAGAGGTCACGGCGCAGCGCCTGGTAGACCGCGTTGAAGTCCTCGTCGGCCTGGCTGCGGGGGTAGTAGGCGCCGCCGAACCAGAGGACCTCCTCGGCGCCGTTGGGTCCGCCGCCGAGGAAGTCCTCGGTGGCCAGGTCGAAGCGGCGGCAGAGTTCCAGGATCTTCTTGTGGCTGGTGTCGATCAGCTCGCCGCCGATCTCGGAGGTCTGCCCGTACGCCCAGTGGGCCCGCTGGGTCCACATGCGGCCGCCGACCCTGGACGGGTTCGCCTCGTAGAGCACCGGGCTCAGGCCGGCGTCCTGGAGGGTGAGGGCGGCGGTGAGGCCGGAGATCCCGGCGCCGACGACGGCGATCCGGGCGGTGCTGCCGACCGGCGGGGTCGTGGTGGCGGCCGCGGCGGGGGCGACGGTGGCCGCCGTGCCCGCGCCGACCGCGATCCCGGCGGCGGCCGCGTACTTGAGGAGGGAGCGGCGGCCGAGGGCGTCGGCCCGCATGCCGCGGAGCTCGTCGACGGGCAGGCCGAGCCGTCGGGCGTCGGCGTGCTCGGCGGCGAGGTGCTTCAGGAGGTGCATCGGGTTGGTGCGTGCCATGGGGCGCTCCTGGAGAAGAGGGGACGGAACCCGGGGAGGGGGGTCAGCTCTGGGGCACGGGGGCGGGCGCGGGCGCCTCTTCGGCGGGGCGCTCGGTGGCGTCCTCCAGGACGATCCGGCCGATGATCTCGTACCGCTCCGGTCGCTTGGCCTTGAGGTAGAGGCCGAGGCCGAGGCCGCCGAAGAAGACCACGCCGACGATCCACGGGATCGCCTTGAAGAAGAGGGAGTCGGCGGCGAGCCCGGCCGCGGTCTCCATGTTCATGATCAGCAGCACGACGACGGCGATCATGCCGACGCCGCCGAGGAGCGGGGCGGTGAGGGTCCTGAACCAGTGCCGGTCCTCGGGGTGGTTCTTGCGGAAGTAGCCGATGACGGCGAAGGAGCAGAGGGTCTGGACGATGAGGATCGCCATGGTGCCGAGGATCGCGAGCAGGGTGTAGAGGTGGATGTAGGGGTCCTGGCCGGTCAGCCAGAAGGCGGCCACGAGGGCCACGGCGATCGCGCTCTGCACGTACGAGGCGATGTACGGCGAGCCGTGCCGGGCGTGGGTGCGGCCGAGGGCCGGGTGCAGGAAGCCCTCGCGGCCGATGGCGTAGAGGTAGCGCGAGGCACACTGGTGGAACGCCATCCCGCAGGCGAAGGAACCGGTGAGCAGCAGCCACTGGAAGGCGTCGACGGCCCAGGCGCCGATGAAGGTCCGGGTCGGCGCGAAGAACAGGTCGAGCGGGCCGGCGGAGGCCGACAGCTCCACCGAGCCGGTCAGTCCGTTCCCGGCGATCGTCATCCACGACACGTAGATGTAGAAGAGGCCGACGCCGATGACGGAGATCAGGGTGGCGCGCGGGATGACCCGCTTGGGGTCGCGGGACTCCTCTCCGTACATCGCGGTCGACTCGAAGCCGACCCAGGACCAGAAGGCGAAGAAGAGGCCGAGTCCGGCGGAGGTGCCGGTGAAGGCGTTCTTCGGGTTGATCGGCTCGACCGGGATGCCGTCCGGGCCGCCGCCGGCGATCAGGACGGCGGTGGCGACCGCGAAGAGGACCGCGATCTCGGCCACCAGCATCACGCCGAGCGCCTTCGCCGTCAGGTTGATGTCGAAGTACGAGAGGACCGCGGTGACCGCCAGCATGACCGCCGCGTACAGGATCCAGGGAAGGTCGACGCCGAGCTGGTCGGCGACGGTCGTCTTGGCGAAGTACGCGAAGACGCCGACGATCGAGGCCTCGAAGACGACGTACGCGAGGACCGCGAGCATGCCGGACGCCATGCCGGCGATCCGGCCGAGACCGTGCGAGATGTATCCGTAGAAGGCGCCGGCGGCCGTGATCCGCTTGGCCATGGCCACGTAGCCGACCGAGAAGACGGTCAGGACGAGCGTCGCGAAGAGGTATCCGGCGGGCGCGCCGGTGCCGTTGCCGAAGCCGACGGCGATGGGGAGGTTTCCGGTCATCGCGGTGATCGGGGCCGCGGTGGCCACGGCCATGAAGACGACGCCGACGAGACCGACCGAATTCGCCTTCAGCCGGTGGACCTCTGGGGTGGAGTTCTCTGCCATGGCGCGAGAGCATCCTCGCGTGTGACACAGGCCACAATCGACATGCGGTCATACAATTCCCGCCACGACACGACGAGTTGTCGCCCTGGCGTACGAACTGTCCGGCCCCGTGACCGTGGGGTGATGTCGCCGAAACACGGACGCGGGTAGCGTCCGGGCCCATGGACAGTCAGGGCGGGATCACCGTGCAGCGGGCACTCGAACTTCCGGGCCTGCGCGGCGGGCTCCCGGAGGTCGTCGCCGGCGCCGACCGGCTGCACCGCACCGTGCGCTGGGTGCACGCGGGCGAGGTGCCGAACATCGCTTCGCTGCTCAAGGGCGGGGAACTGCTGCTCACCACCGGCCTCGGCCTGGGCACCCGCCCGGCCGAACAGCGGGCCTTCGTCCGCCGGCTCGCCGACCGGGGCATCGCGGCGCTCGTCGTGGAGCTGGGCCCTCGCTTCGCCCGCCTCCCCGCGACGATAGTGGAGACCGCCCGCACGGCCGGCCTGCCCCTCGTCCAGCTCCACCGCGAGGTGCCGTTCGTCGCCGTCACGGAGGAGATCCACACCGAGATCGTCAACGGCCACTACGCGCTCCTCCGCCAGGCCGAAGAGGTCCACCGGCAGTGCACGGAGGCCCTGCTCGGCGGCGGCGGGGTCCCCCAGGTCCTCCGCATCCTCTCCGACTTCGCCGCCAACCCGGTCTTCCTGGAGACCGCCGACGGCCAGCTCCTGTACGCGGCCGGCACCGAGTCCGCCCCCGCCGACCCGCTCCAGGTCTGGGACGGACTGCGCGGCCAGCGGGCCGCCCGCGAATCCGGCCCGCCCACCGGCACCGTCCTCGTCGACGTGCCCGGCGGCGGACCCGGTACGTCGTCCGTACGGGCCCGGCTCGTCCTCCTGGCGGTGTCCGGCGCCCTCTCCCCCGTCCACCGGATGGCCGCCGAGCGGGCCGCCGGCCTCCTCGCCGTCGTCCTCATGCAGGCCCGCCAGGAGGAGGAACTCGCCGCCCGCGGCCGCGGCGACTTCCTGACCGACCTCGCCGAGGGCCGCATCACCGCCGAGGCCGCACCCGCCCAGGCCCGCGTCCTCGGCTTCAAACCGGGCGACGGCCCGCTCCTCCCCGTGGTCATGCGCCTGGCCTCGGAACTCTCCCCCTCGGGCAACTGGGCCCTGCTCGCCCGCGCGGTCCTCGAAGAGCTCTCCTCCGTCGGCGTTCCCGTCCTCCTCGGCGTCCGGCCCGTGGAAGGCCGGGTGCCCCTGCTCCTCGGCCTGCGCTCGGAGTCGGAGCGCACGGCGGTCGCGGACCGCGTCGCCGCGGCACTGCGCGCCGGAGTGGAACGCGCCGGCCTCGAACGCGCCGGGGCCCACCCGCCGATCGTCGTCGTCGGCGTCGCCGGCGGCTGGGCGGCGGCCTCGGCGGGCCTACGGCACGCGGCCGAGACCGCGACGGCCGCGCAGGGCCTCTCGGACCTCCCCTGGTACGACGCCCGGCGCCTCGACATCGACCTGCTCCTCTGGCGCCTCCACTACCACGGGGACACCGTCCTCCCCGCGTTCGTCGACCGCGCCATCGGTCCCCTCCGCGACCACGACCGCACCTCCCGGCCGCCGCTCCTCCCCACCCTCGAGACGTACCTGGCCCACGCGGGCCGCAAGGCGGAGACCGCGCGCGAGCTCCACCTCAACCGCCAGACCCTCTACAACCGCCTCGCCCGCATCTCCGAACTCCTCGGCACCGACCTCGACGACCCCCAGACCGTCCTCGCCCTCTCCCTGGCCCTCCGAGCCCGCCGCCACACCCCCTGACCCCGCGGTCAACCACCCCACCAGAGCGACCCCCCACGCCCTGCCCGTTGTCGGCAACCGCCCCGCTGGGGCAGTGCCCACCCCCGCGCCCCGCGTGGTAGGCGATCGTTCCGCTGGGGCGGTGCCCACCCCGCGCCTCCGCCCACCCCGCTGTCGGCCATCGTTCCGCCGGGGCGATGCCCCCCGCCCCCCGCGTTGTGGGCAATCGTTCCGCTGGGGCGGGCCCACCCACCCCCGTGGCGGGCCATCGTTCCGTCGGGGCGATGGCCACCCCCGCGCCCCACCCCGTTGTGGGCAATCGTTCCGCTGGGGCGGAACGGGTGGGCACAACGGACGGCGCCCTTTGCCGGGCCCAGGCTTCCGCGCCCGGGCCCGCACCCCGTTGTGCGACGCCGTATGGGTGCGGGCCCAGGCACGAGGGGCGGACGCGCCACCAAGGGCGCCGTCCCGTGTGCCCACCCGTCCCGCCCCAGCGGGACGATTGCCCACACGGCAGGTGGGCGAGGGCGCAGCCCAGGCGGAGGGGCCCACGGCGAGGGCGACAGCCCAGACGGGCGCGGGCACGCACGGGCCGGGGGTAAAGGCCCACGCGGCAGCGGGCAAAGGCCCACGCGACGGTGGGGTGCGGGGCCACGCAGCGACGGGCACGGGGGCCCACGGCGGTGGGCGCGGGCGGCAGCCCAGGCGGACGCGGGCCCACCCGGCGCGGGCGGCAGCCCAGACGGGCCCGGGGGCACCCGGCGCGGGCGGCAGCCCAGACGGACGCGGGCCCACCCGACGCGGGCGGCAGCCCAGCCAGGCGCAGACCCACCCGGCAGGGGCGGCAGCCCAGGCGGGTGGCGGGCCCGCGAAGGCCGCCGGGGGGTCACCCCGTAGGCCCCCCGCGCCGCCCCGCCAGTTCGTCGTACACGCTCAGGACGTGCGCCACCGTCTCGTCCTCCGTGGGCCAGGCCCCCGCCTGCACCCTCCCCGCCGCCCCGAGGTCCATGCGCCGCTCGACGTCCTCGAGCAGCCCGCGGACCGCGTGCGCGAGCGCGGCGGAGTCACCGTACGGAACCAGTTCCGCCGCGTCGCCGACGAGTTCCGGGATGCCGCCGACGGCCGTGGCGACGAGGGGCACGCCGAGCCGGAGGGCCTCCTGCGCGAGGAGGGAGCGGGCTTCCCAGCGGGAGGGGAGGACGGCGATGTCGGCCGCGGCGAGGAGCTCGGCGACGTCTTCGCGACGCCCGATGAGCCGGACGGCGAGCCCCTCGGCAGTGATCCGCCGCTGGAGGTAGGCCCGTTCGCGTCCTTCTCCGGCGATGACGAGCAGCGGCTGAGGGTCGAGGCCACGCCATTCCCGCGCCGCGTCGAGCAGCGTGCGGTATCCCCGGCCTCGTTCGAGCGCGCCGACGGCCATGAGCAGGGGCCGGTCGACGGCGCCGAGTTCGGCGCGGGCCTTGCCGTCGTGGAGGCAGACGGGGCGGCGTGCGGCGGGCACGGTGACGGGGGCGAGGCGGGCGTCGCGGGCTCCGCGCCGCCGGGCCCGGTCGACGAGTTCGGAGGAGGTGGCGAGGACGACGGCGGCGGCGCGGACGGTGCGGCGTTCCAGGAGCCGCTGCAATCCGCCCTGCGCTCCGTCGAGGTGACTGCGGCTGTGCCAGGTGGTGACGAGGGGGGCGCGGCCGTCACCGGTCAGCGCGAGCGCGGCCCGTACGGACGCCTGCAACCCGTGCGCGTGGACGACGTCGGCGCCGATGGAGGCGTTGCGGAGCGTGGTGACGGCGGCGGGGTCGCCGAGGCGGGGCAGCGGCACGAAGTGCGCGCCGGCGCCGAGGTAGTCGTAGACGCGGTCGTGTCCGGCAGGGGCGCACACGGTCACCCGCACACCCCTCGCCACCAGCCCCGAGGCAAGTGATCGGACGTGCGCGCTGCTGCCCGCGCTGCCGCCACCCAGCACTTGGACCGTACGGAGCTGTGTCACGCGCCCAAGGATGCCAGTACGCGCCCCTGACCGTACGCACGTTCCGGCACCGAAGTGGCGTCGGTCCCTTGGGCGGAACGCGTCCGGCGTACGGCCCCGCCCCACGGGTTCACCCACTCGGGTGAGCGCGCGGAGATTTACCCCGCGCCCCCTGCGCGCATCTCCCCCCACACGGCGGCCGCGACCGGCCCGGCGGCGTGCGCGGCGAGCCCGAGCCGCCCGTTGCCGGCGGCGATGGCACCGCCGACGGCGGCGCCGGGGGCGTGCGCTCCGGTGTCGCCGAGCATGGTGACCTCGCCGAGGTCGTCGCCGAGGACCGCCGCGGCCGCACCCATCGGCGCGGCGGCGGTCGCCCGGCGCGGCAGTCCGGGGGCGCCGAGCGCCGGCCCGGTCGGACCTGCGCGCGCCGGTCGTACGTCCACGAGGCCGATCAGGTGCGCGGTGCCGGCGATGACGACGCCGACAAGGACCTTGTGACGGGCTTCTCCTCGAGGAGCGCGCCGGCGAGGAGGGACCCGGCGCCGATGCCGACGAGCTCGACGGCCCCGCCGACGACCTCGTCCTCCCGCGGCGCCGCCGGATGCGACCGGAAGCCGCGCCGGTGGTCGCCGCGCAGGTCGTCGTACCGGCCGCACACGGCCGCCGCGGCGACGGCCAGGGCCGCCGCCGGCGACGCGGGCAGCACGGCGGCGGCCGAACCGAACGCGGTGGCCGGACCGGCCTGGCGGAACACCTGCCGGCCGGCGTGGTGGGTCCGCTGCCGGCCGTGCGGGTGCCCCGGCGGCCGGCCCCTCAGCTGCCCGTACGTGAAACGGGTCGCGCCGAAGGTGCCGATCCGCCCGGGCCACGCGTCACGCGTCCGCCCGGGCGGTCGCGAGCAGCTCCTCGGCGTGCGCCCTGGCCGTCTCGGAGTCCTCCTGGCCGGCGAGCATCCGGGACAGCTCCCGCACCCGCTCCTCGCCCTCCAGGACGGTGACGCCGGAGCGGGTGACGGAGCCGTCGTGGGTCTTCTCGACGAGCAACTGCCGGTCCGCGAAGGCCGCGACCTGCGGGAGGTGGGTGACGACCACGACCTGCGCGGTCCTGGCCAGTTTGGCGAGGCGGCGGCCGATCTCGACGGCCGCCTTGCCGCCGACGCCCGCGTCGACCTCGTCGAAGAGGTACGTGGGCACCGGGTCGACCCCGGCGAAGACGACCTCGACGGCGAGCATCACCCGGGACAGCTCGCCACCGGACGCGCCCTTGGCGATCGGGCGCGGCGGGGCTCCGGGGTGCGGGGCGAGCAGCAGCTCGACCTCGTCGGCGCCGGAGGGCCCGTAGGCGACCCGGCGGCCGCCGACCTCGACGCCTTCCGGGTCCTCGGTCTGGCCGATGGCGAACGAGACGCGCGCGTGCGGCATGGCGAGCGAGGCGAGCTCCGCGGTGACCGCGTCGGCGAACCGGTCGGCGGCCTCCGTGCGGGCGTCGGTGAGCCGCTGGGCGAGGACGGACAGCTCGTCCCGGAGCCGGTCCCGCTCGGCGGTCAGCTCCTCGACGCGGTCCTCGTCCCCGTCGAGTTCGCCGAGCCTGCCCGCGCTCTCCTCCGCCCAGGCCAGCACGGCGGCCGTGCCCTCGCCGTCCCTGCCGTACTTCCGGATGAGCTGTGTGAGGGCGGCGCGCCGCTCCTCGACGGCGGCGAGCCGCAGCGGGTCGGCGTCCAGGTCGTCGGCGTACCCGGCGAGTTCGGTGGCCACGTCGCCGAGGAGGATGGAGATCTCCCCCATCCGGTCGGCGAGCGCGGCGAGGGCCGGATCGTGCGACCGTACGGCTTCCAGGGCCCGGCCGGCGCCCGCGACCAGCGTGGTGGCGTCGACGGACTCGGGGTCCTCGGGGTTGCCGGCCAGCGCGCCGTGCGCGAGCGCGGCGGCGGAGGCGAGGGCCTCGGCGTGCCCCAGCCGCTCGGCCTCGGCGGCGAGTTCTGCGTCCTCACCGGGCAGCGGGGCGACGGCTTCGATCTCGCCGAGCCCGAAGCGCAGCAGATCGGCCTCCTGGGCGCGTTCCCTGGCCCGGGTGGTGATCTCCTCCAGCTCGACGGTGACGGCCCTCAGCCGCTTGTACGCGTCCCCGTAGGCGCCGAGCGGTGCGGAGACGGCCTCGCCCGCGTACCGGTCGAGCGCGCCGCGCTGCCGGGCCGGCTTGAGCAGGCCCTGCTGGTCGGTCTGGCCGTGGACGGCGACGAGTTCGTCGGCGAGTTCGGCGAGCAGCCCGACGGGCACGGAGCGCCCGCCGAGGTGGGCGCGTGAGCGTCCCTCGGCGGAGACGGTGCGGCTGACGAGCAGCACGCCCTCGTCGAGCTCGGCCCCGGCCTCCTCGGCGCGTACGGCGGCGGGCGCGCCCGCGGGCACGCTGATCCGCCCCTCGACGACGGCCGACGCCGCGCCGATCCGCACCAGGGCCGGATCGGCCCGGCCCCCCAGCAGCAGCCCCAGGCTGGTCACGACCATGGTCTTGCCCGCACCGGTCTCACCGGTCACCGCGGTGAAGCCGGGCGACAGCTCGACCACCGCGTCGTCGATGACCCCGAGCGACCGTATCCGCATCTCCTCCAGCACGCCCCAGACCATACGAGGTTTCCCCGGTCCGACGCGACATCGCCCCCGCGCGTGACTCTCCGGCGCGCCGGTCGTTCGGCGTCCCGGAACGCGTCAGGTCAGTGCGGCGCGCCCCGCCAGCCCGAGACCGGCAGGGCGAACTTGGCGACGAGCCGGTCCGTGAAGGAGGCGTGGTGCAGCCGGGCCAGCCGGACGGGCACGGCGCCCCGCCGCACCTCGACGCGCGCGCCCGCGGGGAGCTCCACGGTCCGCCGCCCGTCGCACCACAGCACTCCGTGGGGCGTGTGCGGCTCGACCTCGACCGCGAGCACCGACTCGGGGGTGGTGATCAGCGGCTTGGCGAAGAGCGCGTGGGCGCCGATCGGGACCATGAGCAGGGCCTCGACCTCGGGCCACACGACGGGCCCGCCCGCCGAGAAGGCGTAGGCGGTGGATCCCGTCGGTGTCGCGCAGATCACCCCGTCGCAGCCGAAGCCGGTGACCGGGCGTCCGTCGATCGCGAGGATGACCTCCAGCATCCGCTCCGGGGAGACCTTCTGCACGGCCGCCTCGTTGAGCGCCCAGTCGCGGTGCAGCACGTCGCCGTTCTCGTACACGACGACGTCGAGGGTCATCCGCTCCTCGACCTCGTAGGCCTTGGTCACGACCCGGTCGACGACCTTGTCGAGGTCGTCGCGCTCGGCCTCCGCGAGGAAGCCGACGCGCCCCAGGTTGACCCCGAGCATCGGCACCCCGGAGGCGCGGGAGAACTCGGCGCCGCGCAGCAGCGTGCCGTCCCCGCCGAGGACGACGAGGAGTTCACAGCCGTCGAGGGCGTCGGAGCAGGCCTCCGGCACTCTCTCCACGGACGGCGGCAGGGGCAGGTCCGAGGCCTCGGCCTCCAGGACGCGGACGCCGATGCCGCAGCGCAGCAGCCCCAGGACGACCAGTTCGGCGCTGCGCACCGCGGCCGGCCGGCCGGTGTGCGCGAGCAGGAAGACGGTACGGGTTGTTGCCTCTGAGGGTGCTGCCGTTGAGCTCAACGAGGTCCTTCCGCCACGGCGCGGTCGACATCCGCCGGATCCAGCGCGGGCGCACCCGCCCGCAGCCACAGAAAGTACTCGACGTTGCCGGAGGGACCGGGCAGGGGGCTGGCGGTGACGCCCAGGACGCCGAGCCCGAGTTCGGCGGCCCGCCGGGCCACGTTCTTCACCGCGTCGGCGCGGAGTTCGGCGCTCCGCACGACTCCACCGGTGCCGAGCCGCTCCTTGCCCACCTCGAACTGCGGCTTCACCATGAGGACGAGGTCGGCGTCGGGCGCCGTGCACGCCGCGAGCGCGGGCAGGACGAGGCCGAGGGGGATGAACGACAGGTCACCGACGACGAGGTCGACCGGGACTCCGTCGATCGCGTCGAGCGTCAACTCGCGTACGTTCGTGCGGTCCTTCACGGTGACGCGCTCGTCGCTCTGCAGCGACCAGGCGAGCTGTCCGTAGCCGACGTCGACGGCGACGACATGGGCGGCGCCGGCGCGCAGCAGGACGTCCGTGAAGCCGCCGGTGGAGGCTCCCGCGTCCAGCGCCCGCCGGCCCTCGACCCGCAGCCCCTGCGGCACGAAGGCCGCGAAGGCCCCGGCGAGCTTGTGGCCGCCGCGCGAGACGTAGTCGGGATCGGAGTCGTCCTGGACGACGACGATGGCCGCGGCGGTCTCCACCTGGGTGGCGGGCTTGGTGGCGACGGTCTTGCCGACGGTCACCCGGCCCGCGGCGATCAGCTGGCTGGCGTGCTCGCGCGAGCGCGCGAGCTTGCGCCGGACCAGCTCGGCGTCGAGACGGCGGCGTGCCACTCCTGCCACGTTCGGTTCAGCTCCTGTTGTCGTACGGACGGGGGGCGGGGTGCGCGTCGAGCGAGGTCAGCTCCGCGCGCAGCCCACGGTGTACATCCTCGTACACCTCCAGGTGTCCGTCCGCCGGGAGGTGGTCCACCTCCGCGAGACGCGCCAGGTGGGCGTCGACGGGGGCGTGCCCGGTGAGCTCCCGGTCCACGCCGAGCGGCGCGGGTTCGGCGGGCGCGTACGGCTCCTCGGCGGCCCGGTCGGCGGGGTCCGGCATCTCGTCGCTCATGCCCCGACGCTACCGCGTGGCCCTGGGGTACCGTCGACGTCGATGGCGACGATCACGGAGTGCCGCGGCGCACTGGACAGACTTTCGGACAACCTCGCGCGGGCGGACGCCGGCGTGCGGGGCGCGGCCGCGCTCGACCGCACCCTGAGCTGCCACGTCACGGACCTCGACACCACCTTCACGGGCCGCCTCGCGGACGGCCGGATCGAGGTGCTGGACACCGTGCAGGGCCCGCCTCCGGCCAAGGCGCAGATCCGGCTCGCGATGTCCGGCGACGACCTGGTGGCGATGGTGGGCGGCGAGCTGAACTTCGCGAAGGCCTGGGCCTCCGGCCGGGTCAGGCTGGAGGCAGGCTTCCGTGACCTGATCCGGCTCCGCTCACTTCTGTAGCGCGGGCTCCTGGGCCGTCGGCTCCTGCCCCTGCGGCACCACGTGCCGGGCGCGCGCCTTCCGCCCGGCCGGCACGACCAGCGGCGTACCGGTCTCCGGGTCGTCGATGACCTGGCAGCGCAGCCCGAAGACCCGCTCGACGAGTTCGGCGGTCACGATCTCGGACGGCGGGCCCTCGGCGACCACCTCGCCGCCCCGGACCGCGATGAGGTGGGTCGCGTACCGCGCCGCGTGGTTGAGGTCGTGCAGGACGGCGACGAGCGTCCGGCCCTGTGTCTCGTGCAGCTCGGCGCACAGGTCGAGGACGTCGATCTGGTGCTGGATGTCGAGGTACGTCGTCGGCTCGTCGAGCAGCAGCAGCGGGGTCTGCTGGGCGAGCGCCATGGCGATCCAGACGCGTTGCCGCTGGCCGCCGGACAGCTCGTCGACGTACCGGTCGGCCAGTTCGGCCACGCCGGTCGCCTCCATCGACTCACGGGTGATCCGCTCGTCCTCCGGGGACCACTGGCGCAGCAGGCCCTGATGGGGGTAGCGGCCGCGGGCCACCAGGTCGGCGACGGTGATGCCGTCGGGGGCCACGGACGACTGCGGGAGCAGACCGAGGGTCTTGGCCACCTTCTTGGCGGGCATCGTCTGGATGGACTGCCCGTCGAGCAGGACCCGGCCCGTGCTGGGCTTCAGCATCCGGGAGAGGGCGCGCAGCAGGGTGGACTTGCCGCAGGCGTTCGGCCCGACGATCACCGTGAAGGAGTGGTCGGGGATCTCCACGGACAGGTCACGGGCGATGACCCGCTGCTCGTACGCGAGGGTGACCGATTCCGCGCTCAGCCGCTGCCCCTGCCGACCGTCCATGCCCGTGCTCCTGATGTCCGTCAAACCCGGAAAGAGTTAGGTTAGCCTATCCAACTTTCCGCGCTGTCTGCCCTCCCCGACTTCCCCCCACCGGCTCACACCCCCAGCCGCGCCAGCACCTTCCCCGCGTCCGGCACACCCGCCCCCGGCAGGTCCGCCGCCGACCACGCGGCCCCGCACAGCGCCCGTACGGCGTCCATCACGTCCGTGCCCTCCGGCACCCCGGCGCCCACCGCCTGCAGGGCCAGCTCACCGCCGCCGACCGACGCCCGCCACCCCCCGCACACGAAGCCGCCGTCCGCGTCCACGACCACCTCGGGCTGCCCCACGAGAAGCCCCCGCAGATCGGCCGCGACGTACGTCGGCCGGTGCTCCGGCACCGCCGCGAGAAGCTGCGCCACGTCCGTCACCCCGGTCAGGACGAGCAGCGAGTCCACCCCTCCGTTGAACGCGCCCTCGATGTCCGTGTCCAGCCGGTCCCCGACCACCAGCGGCCGCTTCGCCCCCGTCCGCAGCACCGTCTCCCGGTGCATCGGCGGCAGCGGCTTCCCCGCGACCTTCGGCTCGGCCCGACCGCCCGTCGCGATCCGCACGACCTCCACCGCGGCCCCGTTCCCCGGCCCGATCCCCCGCGCCCCGGGAATCGTCAGATCCGTGTTCGACGCGTACCACGGCACCCCGCGCCCCACCGCGTACGCCGCCTCCGCGAACCGCGCCCACGGCATCCCCGGACCGCCGTACCCCTGCACGACCGCCACCGGCTCGTCGTCCGCCGACTCCACCGGCACCAGGCCCCGCTCCCGCAGCGCCACCCGCAGCCCCTCGCCACCGACGACGAGCACCCGGGACCCCGGCGGCACGTCGTCCGCGATCAGCCGCGCCACCGCCTGCGCGGAGGTCACCACGTCCCCGGCCTCCGCCGGCACCCCGAGCTCGGTCAGGTGCGCCGCGACCTCATCCGGGGTCCGCAGCGCGTTGTTCGTGACGTACGCCAGGTGCATGCCACCGCCCCGGGCCACGCCGAGCGCCTCCACGGCGTACGGCACGGCCTCGCCGCCCGCGTACACGACACCGTCGAGATCAAGGAGCGCCGTGTCGTACGCCTCGCTCAACGGCACCGCGCTGCCGCCCGGACGACCTCCGCCGCCGTCGCGCTGTCCCTGGCCGATCCGCACCGTCACCACTCACTCCTCACGTCGCCGGGTGAAATTCCCCCGCTCCCCCGATCATCGCTCATGGCCACCGCCCACATACGATGACGAGATGAACACCTCAGGTCACGCGGCCGCCGACGTCCGCGACGACGCCGGAGGGCTGCGCCTGGCCCCGTTCCGCGGACTGCGTTACGTCCCCGAGCGGGTCGGCAGCCTCGCCGCCGTGACGTCCCCTCCCTACGACGTCGTCGTACGACCTGACGGGCTGCTCCATCTGGAGTCGGCGGACCCCCACAACATCGTCCGCCTGATCCTCCCCCAGGCCATCACCGCCGGCACCCGCCACCGCAAGGCCGCCGTCACCCTCGACCGCTGGCTCGCCGACGGCATCCTCGCCCCGGACCCCGAGCCCGCGCTCTACGTGTACGAACAGCACGGCGACGGCATCCTCCAGCGCGGCGTCATCGGCGCCCTGGAGCTCTCCACCCCGGACGCGGGCATCGTGCTGCCCCACGAGGACGTCATGCCGCACGTCGTCGAGGACCGCGCCGCCCTCATGCGGACCACCGCCGCCAACCTGGAGCCGCTGCTCCTCACCTACGTCGGGGACGACGACGGCGGCGCCGACGCGGTCATCGAACGCACCGTCCTGCGCGACCCCCTGCTCGCCACCACCACCGAGGACGGCTTCCGGCACCGCCTCTGGTCCGTCACCGACCCCGCCGAGCTCGCCGCCATCGCCGGCGAGCTCGCCCGGCACCAGGCCCTCATCGCCGACGGTCACCACCGCTGGGCGACCTATCTGCGCCTGCGCGAGGAGCACACCGCCCCCGGCCCCTGGAACTACGGCCTGGTCCTCCTCATCGACACGGCCCGCTACCCGCTCCGGGTCCGCGCCATCCACCGCCTCCTCAACCGCCTCCCGGTCGGCGACGCCCTCGCGGCCCTCGGCGACTCGTTCCGGATCCGCCGCATCGAGCAGCCCCTCCCGGTCGCCATGGCGACCCTGGAGGCCGCCACGGCCGACGGCAACGCCTTCCTCCTCGCGGGCGACGGCGCCTTCCACCTCGTCGACCGCCCCGACCCCGCACTCCTCGAGCGCACCGTCCGCACCGACCGGCCCCACGCCTGGCGCACGCTCGACGCGACCGTCCTCCACTCCACCCTCCTGGAGAACGTCTGGCACATCCCGGACGCCCCCGAGGACATCGCCTACATCCACGACACCGAGGCCGCCGTCGCCCAGGCGGAGCGCCGGGGCGGCACCGCCGTCCTCATGCACCCGGTACCCGAGGACGTCGTCCGCGACCTCGCCCGACAGGGCGTCACCATGCCCCGCAAGTCCACCTCCTTCGGCCCGAAGCCCGCCACCGGCCTGGTCCTGCGCAGCCTCGCCCTGGACTGACACCCCCACGACGACGAAAGGGCGGCACCCCCACGGGGTGCCGCCCTTCTCATCGCTCGACCAGGTCAGCCCTGGTCGCCACCACGCTCGACGTCGTCCTCGTCCTCGTCCTCGTCGAGCTCGTCGAGCTCGACATCCTCGACACCGACACCGGCCGACTCCTGAACGCCGCCGTCCTGAACGTCGCCGTCCTGGTCGTCGTCCTCGTCCTGGTCCTCGTCCTGGTCCTCGTCCTCGTAGAGGTCAGCGGACTCGTCGAGGTCGTCGGACTCGTCGAACGCGTCGACGAACTCGACCCCGTCCATTTCGGCGAGGCGGTCCGACGCGTCCGTGGCGCCGTCCTTGTCGGACTCCAGGGCCTTGGCGAACCACTCCCGCGCCTCGTTCTCGCGGCCGGCGGCGAGCAGCGCGTCGGCGTACGCGTAGCGCAGGCGCGCGGTCCACGGGTGCACGGCGCTGGAGGCGAGCTCCGGGCTCTGCAGCGTCACGATCGCCGCGTCGATCTGGTCCATGTCCCGGCGGGCGCCGGCGGCCACGAGCCGCATCTCGACCTGACCGGCCTTGTCCAGCTTCTGCACCTCGGGCTCGCCGGCCATCGCCAGCGCACGCTCGGGCCGGCCGAGACCGCGCTCGCAGTCGGCCATGACGGGCCACAGCTCGACACCACCGCTCATCCGCCGCGCGGCCCGGAACTCGGCCAGCGCCTCGGAGTACTTCTGCGTGGCGTACGCGGCGAACCCGGCCGCCTCACGCACGGCCGCCACACGCGACGCGAGCCGGAGCGCGACCCTGGAGTACCCGTAGGCCTGCTCCGGGTCCTCGTCGATCAGCTGCGCGACCATGACGAGGTTGCGCGAGACCTCCTCCGCCAGACCCTTCGGCAGGCTCATCAGCTCCTGCCGCACGTCCGGGTCGATCTCCTCACCGGTGACCTCCGGCGGGATCGGCAGCCGCTTGATCGGCGCCCTGTCACTCCGCTCCCGGTCGAAGTCCCGACCCCCACGGTCGTACCCACCCCGGTCGTCCCGCCCACGGAACCCACCACGGCTGTCCCCACCGCGGTCGTCCCGACGGAAGCCGCCACCACGGCTGTCGCCGCCACGGTCATCGCGGCGGAAGCCACCGCCACGGCTGTCCCCGCCACGGCTGTCGCCACCACGGTCATCGCGGCGGAAGCCGCCACCGCGGTTGTCGTCCCGACGGTCATCGCGCTGGTACGAAGGCCGCTCGTCCCGACGGAACGCCGGACGGTCCCCACCACGGTCGTCCCGACGGAAGCCGCCACCACGGTTGTCCCCGCCACGGCTGTCGCCACCACGGTCATCACGACGGAAACCACCGCCACGGTTGTCACCGCCGCGGTCGTCCCGACGGAAGCCGCCGCGGTTGTCGTCCCGACGGTCATCGCGCTGGTACGAAGGCCGCTCGTCCCGACGGAACGCCGGACGGTCCCCACCACGGTCGTCCCGACGGAAGCCACCGCCACGGTTGTCGTCCCGCGAGAAGCCCGGACGGTCCCCACCGCGGTCATCGCGACGGAAGCCGCCACCACGGTTGTCCCCGCCACGGCTGTCGCCACCACGGTCATCACGACGGAAGCCGCCACCGCGGTTGTCGTCCCGACGGTCATCGCGCTGGTACGAAGGCCGCTCATCGCGACGGAACGCCGGACGGTCCCCACCACGGTCGTCCCGACGGAAGCCGCCACCACGGTTGTCCCCGCCACGGCTGTCGCCACCACGGTCATCACGACGGAAACCACCGCCACGGTTGTCACCGCCGCGGTCGTCCCGACGGAAGCCACCACCGCGGTTGTCGCCACCGCGGTCATCGCGACGGAAGCCACCGCCACGGCTGTCGCCACCGCGGTCGTCACGGCGGAAGCCGCCACCGCGGTTGTCGCCAGCACGGTCATCGCGGCGGAAGCCACCGCTGCGGTTGTCGCCACCACGGTCATCGCGACGGAAACCACCGCCACGGTTGTCGCCGCCACGGTTGTCCCCGCCACGGTCGTCACGGCGGAAGCCGCCGCCACGGTTGTCATCCCGCGAGAAGCTCGGACGGTCCCCGCGGTCATCGCGACGGAAGCCGCCACCGCGGTTGTCGCCACCGCGGTCGTCACGGCGGAAGCCACCGCTGCGGTTGTCCCCGCCACGGTCATCACGACGGAAACCACCGCCACGGTTGTCGCCACCGCGGTCGTCACGACGGAAACCACCGCCACGGTTGTCCCCGCCACGGCTGTCGCCACCGCGGTTGTCCCCGCCACGGTCATCGCGACGGAAGCCGCCACCACGGTTGTCCCCACCACGGCTGTCTTCGCGGCGAGGCCCGCGGAAGCCACCCCGGTCGCCGGCGCCACCGTCCCTGCGACGCGGCTCGCGCTCCGGACGGTCGTCGGGAGAGTTGGTGGGCATGGTCGTGACTCCTGTCTTCGGGTACTGCAGTCATTCTCGCGCAGCCGGCACTCAGCCGCGCATCGGAAAAAGTCAAGCGAAAAACAAAAGGACCCCTGGTCCCAGCGTGAACGCTGGGACCAGGGGTCCTGAAGAATTGTTCGGCGGTGTCCTACTCTCCCACAGGGTCCCCCCTGCAGTACCATCGGCGCTGAAAGGCTTAGCTTCCGGGTTCGGAATGTAACCGGGC